>NZ_LOWY01000015.1:0-244830 GCF_001524185.1 Burkholderia sp. FL-7-2-10-S1-D7
ATCGCGGACAGCCGCGACACGGCCACCGGCGAGCGTCTCGACAACCTGGAAGACCCGTACCGTCTGTTCCGTTGCCACACGATCATGAACTGCGTCGACGTTTGCCCGAAGGGCCTGAACCCGACGAAGGCGATCGGCAAGATCAAGGAACTGATGGTTCGGCGTACGCTATGAGATCTCGGCACGCGTGAAAGAGCGGGGGTGTCGATGGGCACCCTCGGCTCGGGTGGGTTTGATGCGCGCATCTACGCCACGATTGCCGGGCGCATGTTGGCGTTCGATCGACGATCGTTCTTTATCCGCACGTTGCGCAATGCGGTCAGCATGATCGAACCGCGATGTGACTCACCCGCTCATTGCTCGAGATAGATTTTGAGTCGCATCAGGCTGCGGCGAATCCAGCTCTTCATCGTGCCGAGCGGCACCTGCATGCGCTCGGCCAGCTCCGCATACGATGCGCCGCTGTGAAACGCCTCCCGCAGCACATACGCCTGGCGCTCGCCCAGATGCGCGAGCCCGCGCTCCAGACGCAGGCGCTCTTGGCTCGCCTGCGCGCCGAGATCGGGCGTCGGGCTTTCGTCGGGGATCGACAGCGCCAGCTCGTCGTCGAGCGGCACCTCGCGGTGCTGCCTGATCCGGTCGATGGTCCGATTGCGCGCGAGCGTCATCAGCCATGTCATCGCCGTGCCGCGTCTGGCGTCAAATGAATCGGCACGACGCCACGCCGTCGTGAACACGTCCTGAAGCAGGTCTTCCGCTTCGTGGCGGTCGCGGATCATCCGGACGATGGCACCGTACAGCCGCGCCGCCGTCAATCGATACAGCTGCGCGAATGCGTGCTCGTCGCCGGCGGCGACGCGCGACAGCAATTGGTCGAGTTCTGCATGCGCGTCGGAGGTTTCGTCGGGCTGAACGACCGCATCGGCCGTGAGTTCGGTTCTGCCGCCCGGGCGTGACCTCCCTCGGGACGCGCCCCGGCGCTGCTGCCTGCCTGACTGCAGCTTCGTCGATCGACCCTGGCCGGCGGACGGGCGGAGTGAATCGTGCGACCAGTTCATCGGGAACTCCGCATGGCTTTGAGCTTCCTGCTGTTGCGCGCCCGCGGGGACGAGCGGACGCGGATCATGACCAAGCACTGCGCCGGCGCATTCGTCGCGAATGCCTGCCGCGCGCTTTACGCATTCTTTCCAGACAACAACGCGAGAAACTCGCGGCGAAGCGACGCGTCCGCGAGAAATTTTCCGCGCATCACGCTGTTGGTCATTTTTGCCTGGTCGTCCTTGGTGCCGCGCCAATGCATGCAGAAGTGCTCGGCCTCGAGCACGACGGCAAGCCCGTCAGGCGAGATGCGCGATTCGAGGAGGTCGGCAATCTGCTTGACCGCTTCTTCCTGGATCTGCGGGCGCGTCATGACCCAGTTCACCAGCCTTCCATACTTCGACAGACCGATCAGATTCGACGTGGCGCTGGGCAGCACGCCGATCCAGATGCGGCCCATGATCGGGCAAAGATGATGCGAGCAGGCGCTGCGCACGCGCAGCGGCCCGACGATCAGCAACTCGTCCAGCCGCTCGACATTCGGGAACTCGGTGACGGACGGCGCTGCGTCGTAGCGGCCTGCGAACACTTCACGGATGAACATCTTCGCGACGCGCCGCGCGGTTTCGCGGGTGTTGTGGTCGTTGTCGACGTCGATCACGAGCGAGCGCAGCACCGCTTCCATTCCCTGCGCGACTTCGTTTTGCAACGCGTCCAGCTCGCCGTCGCGCAGGTGCGCGGCGATGTTGTCGTTTGCATGGAAGCGCGCGCCCGCGTTCTCAAGCCGACGACGAATGATGTGCGACAGAGGAATGCCCTCGTCGATCGCAGTCAAGGTGTGCTCGGGAGCGTCGATCAGATTTCCCATTTCGGTTCGTTTCTCGAGGTTAGGTGGTGCTGCGATGGATCACGACTGATGCGATGCGATGATTGACTTGAGTTCCATGGGTAAAAACCGTGTGGACGCTGCCGCCATTTCGACGACGCATCCACCGGGTGACGCTCACCTGCGCGCGCGCGTGCGCGCATGGCGACCCGGCAGCGTCACCGGAGATCCGGCTCTGATCGCGCACGACGGACCCATCGGCGTTGCCGGGGCCAAGCCGTCGACCTCCCGGCGGAACCGCAATATCGGGTCGTTGTCCGCCGGCTTCGCCGCGAACGTGAGGGCGACGGATTGTTGCAGCTTCGCCAGCACGAGCGCCTCGTCGATGCAGCCGCCGACCGAGCGAAACAGGTGGAAGCCTGCGAGGCGAACCACCCTGACGGCTTGCGCGCTGCCGTGCTCATAGACGATCGCGGCGGCGCGGACACGGCGCGCCTGCGCCAGCGACACGAACTGATTCGCCAGATCCACGTGCAACGACGAGACCTCGGCGATCAGGGCGTCGACATCGAGGCCGGGTTGACGCAGCGCCCGCGACACCGATTCGACACGCTCGCTGACGTGCAGGCCGACTCGCTCGACCGTTTCGTCGGATGCAGTCAGGCCGCCCGTGACGAGCAGCGTCGGGCACGCGTGAGCCGCGATGGTGTGCGATCGCCGTTCGGGCAGCGCGCCGTTCAGACCGGCGCTTGAACACCAGTCTGTCACCTGCGGCAAGCGGCGCCGACAGCGTTGGCCGCGTTGCTGCGCGGCGACCCGCAAACGCGATGCAACTGGCCGGCCGGGCGCCTCACCGGGCTGGTGTGACGGGCTGCGTGCCGTGGCGACGGCCACGCGCGCCATCAATGAAGCCGGACAGGCCTGGAACCGGCGCGGATTGATGTCGTGATTGCGTGTTGGCACGGGGCCTCCCTCGGTCGATTTATGCGTCACAGCTGGATTGTATGCAAATTTTCGGGAAAGTGAAGCAGAAACTCGACTCACACAATAATTTGTCCCGGAATTTTTTGCGTCAAGCGTCCAGTCAGGGTAATAAAATGGTGTTATCAGTGCACTAACGCCCAATACAAGAGGGAGTTGCATAGAAATAATGCACGCGAAACGCCTTTCGACGTCAACGTACTGGCGGTGACATGCTACCTGGACTGGCCACAATGTGCGCCTGGAAGTGTGCGAATTCGATGCACGCATCCATCTTGTCTCACTTTTGTGAGTCAACGCGTCGGAATCCGTTCCGCGGCCGTTCGCGCAAGCGAACATGACCGCGCTTTCACGCAAGCGTCATACAAGCTGATGCGGGGTGGAGTGAATCGCCTGGAGGCGACCGTGCATGCTCCAAACCAGAGGGCCGTTGGGGAAGGGTAGAGGGGCCGCGCTGACGAGCGCGCCTGCGCGCGCCGGTGCCGATCGATCCCGGTGAACCGAAGCAGGGCGAGCATTCCGCCTCGGCGCGCTCGAAGCGCTACCCGGGCCCGCGCGCTGCTCGCGATCGGCTCATCAATGCGAGTTCAGCGCCGTGAAGCGTTCGTCTTCATGCCGGAGGGCGACCGCCGATTCCTGCGGCAACGCTCCGAGCAATATCGGACTTCGCCCCAAACCGCCTTCCATTTCTTTCTCCAGCTGAAAGGCAAGCCGCAGGTCTCGCATATCTTGTCAGGCAAGTGCGTTTTGTTGGCCATCGCGAATCACGCGTCGAGAAGGGTCACTGGCGAACTGTCCCGTCGATCGCTGCTGTCGGCATCGATACGATGCACCGGTCACCGCCGCGAACCGTCGAATCAGTGCGCATCGTCACCCAGCAACTGACGGCGCAACGATTTTGCCCGCGTGCGCGGGTCGAGCCAGATCGCGAAGAACGCGCGCGCGAACGCCGGGTCGGTCACATCGGCCGTGAGTCGGCCGTTGGTGTAGAAGCGTGCGCCGCGCTCGGGAAAATACACGCCGCAAAGCACGTCGCCGCGCGATACGTCGGTGAACGCTCGCTCGATATCGCGGCGCCATGCATCGAGCGTCGCAGCCGGCAACGGCGCGGGTGCGAGGCGCTCGATCTCGTCCATGCCCGTCGAGACGAGCCGCTCGCCTTTCACGTCGTGACGGTAGGCCAGCGACAACGCAAACGGCGTGTCGAACGCGCCGGGAGACCGGGAAGCCCAAAGCTGAGCGTCGTACAGACAGATGCCCAGTATGCAGAACCGGCCGGATCCGATCAGTCGCGCCGATGCGATATCGTCGACGCAACTCGCGCCCGCGTATAGCGGTGCAGCCAGCGCCGCGGCCGTGGCGAGCATCGCAAGCCGGCGCCTCATGTCAGCCGCCCGACGACACAATGAAATGCATCACGTCGGTCCGCCGCTCGGCAAATCCCGCTTCGCAATAGGCGAGATACAGGCGCCAGGTGCGAATGAACGTCTCGTCGAACCGTTGCGCGCGCACCGAGTCGATGCGTGCCTCGAACGTGGCCCGCCAGGTGCGCAGCGTGCGTGCGTAGTCGTCGCCGAACGCGAGCACCGGTTCGGCGGCCAGGCCGGCCCGCCGCGCGGCATCGACGAAGCGCTCCGGGCTCGGCAGCATCCCGCCGGGAAAGATGAATTCGCGAATGAAGTCGCTCGACGTGCGGTACGCGTCGAATTGCGACTCGACGATCGTGATCGATTGAATCAGTGCGCGGGCCCCCGGCTTCAGGCGCTGCCTGAGCGTGTCGAAATACACCGGCCAGAACGTTTCGCCCACGGCCTCGAACATCTCGATCGACACGATCGCATCGTATTGGCCGTCGACGTCGCGATAGTCGCGCAATTCGAGCGTGACCAGATCGGACAGCCCGGCGCGCGCGATGCGCTCGCGGGCCAGTGTGTATTGCGCCTGCGAGATGGTGACGCCATGCACGCGTATGCCTTGCCGTGCGGCATGCATGGCGAAGCCGCCCCAGCCGCAGCCGATCTCGAGCACGCGCATGCCTGCGCGCAGGCCGAGCGAATCGACGATGCGCTGATACTTCGCCGTTTGCGCGTCGGCGAGCGAACGCTGCGCGTCGCCGTCGAAGCATGCGCTCGAATACGTCCACGTGTCGTCGAGCCACAACCCGTAGAAGTCGTTGCCGAGATCGTAATGCGCGTGGATGTTGCGGCGGCTGCCGGCCCGCGTATTCATCCTCAGCCGGTGACGCAGCGCGTACCAGACGCGTGCCAGGCGGCCGCCGGTCACCGTCTTTGCGATCACCGGCTGGTTGCGGATCGCGAGGCGCAGCAGCGCGACGAGCTCGGGCGTGTCGATCCAGCCGGCACGATACGCTTCCGCGAATCCGATGTCGCCCGCGCGCAGGATCGCACGGCACGCGCGCCAGTCGCGGACCTGCAGCGTCGCGGCCGGCTGGCAGTGCGGATCGCCGAACACATGCTGCGCGCCTTCGGGCGTGACAAGCGTCAGGTGACCGTCTCGGATTTGTCGTAGCAGCGCGATGAACAACCGGGCCGAGAGCGGCATCGCCGGTTGCGATGCGGGGGACAGCAGGCGCAGCAAGGTCATGGACGAGCCTCGTGATCGGACATCGCCGAGCGGCCGCGTGGCGACGCGCCCGGCGAACGGGACAATGGCGAATCGGCAGCGGCAGAACGCCCGGGTGGCGTCTTGCCGTAGAACGGCACGCGCGCGAGCCACAGCCGCAGCGCTTGCCAATGAATGCGAATGACGACGTTGATGGCGTTCAGCGGCTGCCGCGCCAGCGCGCGCCACGCGCGTGCCGCCGTCAGCGGCGCGGACCGCATGCCGATTGCCGTGCGCAGCAGCAGACCGTCGTCGTCGCGATAGTCGATCGCCACGTTCAGATGATCGCCGCGCTGACGCACGCGAAACGCGTAATCCCCGACGACGTCGCAAAACGGCGAGACATGAAACGTTTTGCGGCAGACGAGCACGGTGTCGGCGTCGATCGGCGCGTGGTGCATCGCACTCATCAGGTAGCCGTGGTGCGCACCGAACGTGTTGCGCACATCGGCGTACAGCGCACGAAGCCGGCCCGCGCGGTCGTAGCAGTACCAGAAGCTCACCGGGTTGAATGCGTAGCCGAAGATGCGCGGAATCGTCTGCAGCCAGATCGGGCCGTCGGCGGGTATGCCGGTTTGCGCGAGGAGATCGCGCATCCACGGGCCGAGCGCGCGGCCGTCGCGCGGGCCGTAGTCACGCAACGCGAGTCCGAGCGGGCGCCAGCGATCGATACCGAACCAGTTGCCATCGATTTCGTCCAGCCGTTCGACGTCGCAGCAGACCTGGAAGACCGGATACGTGAACGCATGGCGCACGGGCCGCAGCCGTTCATGCATCACGTTGCCGACGAGAAGCCGGGCGGCCGTGCCGTCGCGGGCAAAGGGCGCGCTCATGGGCGAGCCCAGGACGGCGCGATGCCGAAGTTGCGGACGACGCGCAACGCCGATTTCAGTCCATCCTCATGGAACCCGTAGCCCGTCCACGCGCCCGCAAACCACGTATTGCGCCGCCCTTGCAGCATCGGCAGACGATGCTGCGCATCCACGGCCGCGAGGTCGAGCAGTGGGTGCTCGTAATCGTATCGGCCGAGCTGCGTGCCGGGAGCGGGCTCATCGACCGGATTCAACGTGACGACGACCGGCGAGCGGAACGGCAGCGGCTGCAACTGGTTGAGCAGGTAGCTCACGCACACGGGCGACTCGCCACCGCTGCGCCCCGGCCGGCCGCTCAGGTAGTTCCACGCCGACCACACGCGCCGGCGGCGCGGCAGCAACGCCGTATCGGTATGCAGCACCGCGACGTTGTGCTGATAGCGCACGGCGCCCAGCACCTCACGCTCGGCGACGCTGGCATCCGCGAGCAGCCGCAGGCTGGTCGGCGCATGGCACGCGAGCACGACTGCGTCGAAACGCTCGTGACCGGCCGTGTCGGTCGCCACCGTCACGCCCGCGTCGTCGCGCCGTATCGCGCGGACCGGCGTATTCACGCGCACGTCGTCGAGCGTCGCGGCGATGCGCTCGACGTACTGCCGCGCGCCGCCCGCGACGGTGCGCCAGGTCGGCCGGTTGTTGACCTGCAACAGCGCGTGATTGAGGCAGAAGCGCAGGAACGTCGCCGCCGGAAACCGCAGGATGTCGTTGGCCGCGCTCGACCAGATCGCGGCGGCCATCGGCAGCAGGTAGTGATGCTGGAACGATGCGCCGTAGCGGCCGGCCGTGAGCAGTTCACCGACCGATAGACGCTCCCGGCTCGCCGATTCGAGGTGATCGTGCGCGGACGCGTTGAAGCGCAGGATGTCGCGCAACATCCCGAGAAAAGTTGGCGAGAACAGGTTGCGGCGTTGCGCGAACACCGTGTTCAGGTTGCTGCCGGCCCATTCGAGACGGCCGCCGTCGACCGAAACCGAGAACGACATGTCGGTCGAATGGGCGGTCACGCCCAGTTCTTCGAACAGCGCGATCAGGTTCGGATAGGTCCGGTCGTTGAACACGAGGAATCCCGTGTCGACGGGGTGGCGTGCGCCGTCGAGGTCGACGTCGACCGTGTGCGTGTGACCGCCGAGATAGTCGGCGGCCTCGAACAGCGTCACACGGTGACGGCGAGCCAGCAGGTACGCGCTGGCAAGGCCCGCGATGCCGGCGCCGACGACGGCGATCCGCCGGCCAGGCAGCGACATTGAAAGTTCCGTGTGCATCGCGAATGGTCTCCGTCAATCACAAGAGCAGGTTCGGAAATGACATGTGCGGTTATACGAGCCACGGCACGCTGCGGATGCACGCGCTGCCGTCATTCGCGATCGCCGGGCGACGCGAAGCCCGGCTTGCCGATCTGGTCCGGTGTTTGCGGCACCCGCCTGAAGCGCGACGTGTCGTAACCCATCGCATCGAGCCGGGCGAGCAGCGAGCGATAGGTGGCCTCGTCCATCGTCGGCTCGCGCGAGAAGATCCAGCCGAGTGTCTTGCCCGGGTAGCCGAGGATCGTGTACCGGTAGTCGGGGTCGACGTAGAGCGTCAGTTGCGTGACATACACCGGCCAGAACAGCCGCACGCGCCATTCGCCACCGCCGCTGCCGGGCTTGACGGAGTCGACGAACCGATAGCGCTTCTCGGGCTGGTCGAAGCCGCCTTTGCGGCCGACGAACGCGTCGTCGATCCGGCCGTCTTCGCGCAGGCTCCACTCGGCCCGGCTGCCGACGAAGTCGCGTTCCGCGAAATACGGGATGTTGGCGATCACGTACCAGCGGCCCATGTAGCGCGGCAAGTCGACGGGCACGGTCGACAGCGGAACGGCGGCGCGCGGATTCGGGTTCGGCGGGCTGCCCGAACAGCCGGCGGCCCCGATTGCGAGCACCGTCACCAACGCGACGGCGACGCGGCGGAGAACCCGGTGCGACGGGGCGGCCCTCATGCACGCCCCCGGCGCTTGTCGAACAGGTAGTGGGCGACGCCCCATTCCTGCCCGTCGGCATAGCCGAACAGCTCGGCGACCGCCATGTAGAACATCCGCCAGCGCTGGAACCAGATGCGGGCGTCGGCGCCGTAGACCGTTTCGAAGATCGGCATGACCCGGTGGCGCGCCGCGTCGAGCGACGCGAGCCACTGATTGGCCGTGTGGGCGTAGTGAGTGCCGTCGAGCCACCATTGGCGGGCGATGCGCACGTCGTCCTGGAACCGCAGCAGCAGATCGGCCGACGGCATCGTCCCGCCCGTGAAGAAATGGCGCGACATCCAGTCGGTGTCGTCGCGCACCGCGAAGTGATAGGCGAGCAGCTTGTGCGCGAAGATGTGCACGAAGAGCTTGCCGTCGTCGTCCATCCAGCGCGCGATTTTCGCGAGCAGTTGCCCGTAGTTCTTCATATGCTCGAACATCTCGATCGAGAGCACGCGGTCGAAACCGGCGTCCGCGGGATCGAAGTCGAACTCCACCACGTTGCCGGTCACGATTCGCAAATTCGTCAGCCCGCGCTGCGCCGCGCGTTGCTCGATGAAGTGGCGTTGACCGTGCGAATTCGACAGGCCGACGATCTGTGCCGCTGGATACCGCTCGGCGAGCCATAGCGACAGCGAACCCCAGCCGCATCCGAGGTCGAGAATGCGCTGGCCGTCCGCCAGCTCGGCGCGCTGCGCGTACAACGCAAGCATTGCCTCCTCTGCCTGCGCCAGCGTTTCGTTGCCACGCGGGTAGTAGCCGCACGAATATTTCAGCCGTGGGCCGAGATGGGCCTCGAAGAAGCTGCCGGGCACCTCGTAATGCTGCGTGTTCGCCGCGTGCGTCTCGATTGCGATCGGGCTCGCGCCCAGCTCGTGCACCAGTGCGTCGAGGGCCGCTGCGCGCCGTTCGCCGTCATGCGCGTGCTCGGCGCGCAGGCGTTGCCGCATGAGCGCGCGCATTCCGGCCCGGATCAGCCGGTCCGGCAGCCAGCCGCGCTCGCAGTAGCGAATCAGCCAGGCGTCGTTGGGTGCAGCCATCGAGGCCGGCGACGGTTGCGAGGTGGTAGCGGTCATGATCGCGTGCTCCGGTCTTCAGGGTGATCGGGTCGAGTGGGGGAAGGGCTGGGCGCCGGCCTCGGCGGCCACGGAACGATGGCGCTGGTCGTGCGCATGTACTCGCGGTAGCCCGGCCGGGTTTGCACCAGACGCGCTTCGAGCAGCGGCAAGCCGGATACCTTGAGCAGCAGCCATGCCATCAGGATGGGCGGCATCAGCGTCAGCCAGCCCCACGGCATTCCGATCGCCAGGGCGGTATAGGCGAGCCAGTGCACGCACTCGAAAAAGTAGTTGGGGTGCCGCGAATAGCGCCACCAGCCGACGCGACAGACCTGGCCGCCGTGGTCGGGATTCGCGAGGAACCGCTTGAGTTGCCGGTCGGCGGCAGTCTCTCCGGCGACGGCGGCGATCCAGATCGCGACCGCCGCTGCAATCGCGAACCGGGACGGGGCTTCCGCACTGTATGAGGGGATGAAGAACGCGACCGACAGCAACATGGAGATCAGCGCTTGCAACTGGAACAGCCAGAACATGTTGCGCGGCGCGGCGTCGCCCCACTGCAGGCGGAACTGTCGATAGCGCGGGTCCTCCGGCTGCCCGCGATTGCGCCGCCACAGGTGCCACGCGAGTCGCAGCCCCCAGATGCCGCCGCCGGCGGCTACGAGCGCACGATTCAATTCCGATCCGGTAGCCAGCGCGGCGACGAATATGGCGACGCAGCCGAGCGTCGCGGCCCACACCGGGTCGATCATCCCGGCGTTCCGGGAATGCAATTGGGTAATCCACACTGCCGTGAAGGACACGATCAGTCCGACGAAGGCGAGGAGGGCAACGGCGACGGCGGGCATACGGGCTCCGGGGACGCGATATCCCCTTATACGGAGCCGGAGACCGAACGGATGCAACCGGATGCGACGCGATGCGGCGCGATCCCGTCGAGCGTGAAAGCAACGGGCGGCACGCTGCCGCCCTTGACGCGTTGAGCGCGCGTTGCGCGCGTCAAGCGATGTGCATCGCGCCGGTGGCGAGCACAGGCCCGGTGGGTTGGCCGCTCGGCGAGCCGCCGCGAGGCTCGAGCGACACGGCGAGCACCGCGCGTGCACCGAGTTGCGCGACGATCGCTTGCGGCAGCGTCATCGACGCCGGTGCGTTCGACGCGAATACGCCGAGCGAGATCGGCTTCGCATTCGGCGGGATCAGCCAGAGCTCCGTCGAGCGATCCGCGGCGACCGGTGGCGTGTTCGCGGGCACCACGACCATCCGGGCACGCCGCAAGTCGACCGTGGCGGTCCACCGTGCAACGCCATCCGCTTGTGCGAGCGTGGCCGCCATGTAGCTGCTGTCGACGGCAGCGGGGCGCGGCGGTGCTTCGCCCACCCGGATCACATTGACCGTGAGCAGCCCCAGCGCCGCCGCGCTCGCGCCAATGCCGACCCAGCGCCACAGTGGCAGGCTGTTCCACCATCCGCCGGCTGGCGCGGCCCCGCGTGCGCGCGGCGGCGGGATGAAGCCCAGGTCGTGCTGGATCCTCGTCCAGATTCGCGCGGGCGGGTCGACGGGCGTGATGTCGTCCGCGAGCGGGGCGAGGCGGCGCTGCCAGCGATCGAGCGTGGCTTGCAACGCCGGATCGCGAGCGGCGGCCTGCTCCAGCTCGCGGCGTGCGTCTGCGTCGAGCACGCCGAGGGCGTATTCTGCGCAGCGCAATTCGGAATCGTGATCGGCCGGCGTATTCATTGCTCCAGGCACACCTTCAGCTGCATCAGGCTGCGCCGGATCCAGCTCTTCATGGTTCCGAGCGGCACGCGCAACCGCGCTGCCAGCTCACTGTAGGTCGCACCGCTGAAGAAGGCCTCGCGCACCGCGCGGCCTTGCTGCGGATCGAGTTGCGCCAGGCAGCGCTCGAGGCGCTGGCGCTCCTGCGTCGCCTCCGCCAGCGCGGCGGGCGTCGGATCCTCGTCGGGAAGCTCCAGCACCTGATCGTCGTCGAGCTGCGCGTCGCGATGCTGCCGCAAACGGTCGATCGTCCTGTTGCGCGCCAGCGTGATCAGCCACGTCATCGCGCCGCCGCGCGCCGGGTCGAACGCGTCGATGCGTCGCCACGCGGTCGTGTAGACCTCCTGGAGGAGATCCTCGGCTTCCCCGTGATCGTGAAGCATGCGCACGATCGTCCCGAACACGCGCGACGCGGTCAGCCGGTACAACTCCGCGAAAGCCGCCTGATCGCCGGCTGCTGCCTGAAGCATCACCCGATTCAGATGTTCGCGGCGCGCGACATCCGCATCGGCATCGCGCGAAGGGGCTGACTGGTCGAAACCTCTGGCACCGTTCGGCGTGTCACTCATGCGAAGTGGGTGGCGCGGATCGCCACGGTGTGAATGTCGAGCAAAATATAGCACTGTCGAACGCATCTTGATTGAACGATCTGCGGCCGACCCGCTGCACGGTGTGCCGGGCGACGCGCGTTGTGAGATCCTCAACCAGATACGAGCGACGCACGCACGGGGATGCAGGCAGCCGCGACATTCGGCGGATGCTGCAGCCCACCGTTGGTTGGGTGCACAATGGCCGGGTTTCGTGCCTGGAGAGCCATTGAATGAAGCGAAGTACCCTTGGTAGACCGCTGCGGACGGCGAGTCTGATCGTTGCGGGCGCAGCACTCCTGCTCGCGGGATGCGCAGGCCTGGCCGGCGGGCCGAGCGGCAATGCGCACGTTCCGCAGCCCGCGAGATCCGTCGATCTCGATCGCTACGTCGGCAAATGGTACGAGTTCGCGCGCTACGAGAACCGGTTCGAGCGCGGCTGCGCCGGCGTGACGGCCGAATATGCGAAGCGGGAAGACGGTCTCATCGGCGTGCGCAATACCTGCCACGAAGGTGGACCGGACGGCCCCGCGCGAACCTCCGACGGGCGCGCAAAGATCGTGGCCGACAGCGGCAACGCAAAGCTGAAAGTGTCGTTCTTCGGGCCTTTCTTCCTCGGCGATTACTGGGTGCTCGATCACGCCGACGACTATTCATGGTCGATCGTCGGTGAACCGTCGGGTCGGTTCCTATGGATCCTGACGCGCGACGCGAAGCCCTCCGCTGAACAGGCCGCGGCGCTTGTAGAGCGGGTCCGGACGCTCGGTTACGACACGACGATGCTGCTGCGCACTGCGCATTAGGGCGACCGCACTGCAACCGGCATGCGCGGCCTCATCAGGTGCGGGGCAACGCCGCGTTCCGTATGCGCCGTGCCGATGACGGTTGCGAAGGAAAGGGAAACGCTGGTCGAGGACCGAAGTCGCGTGACGTTGCTCGATGCACGTCACGCGAAACGGCGCCTGCCTCGACGGCGCAAGATGCGCGCGGGGCTGATCGATACAAGCGGGCGCCCGCGTGCCCGTTCAGTTCGGCACGGCGTTGTGTTCGCGCCCGATACCGGGCGCGAACCGGTCGGGGGCTAGACCTGCCCGCGATTGCGCGAGTTCACCGCGACCACCGTGGGCGACTCGGCCAGCGGGACAAAATGTCGGGTGGTGCCGTCCAGCGCATCGATGCCGCCTGTCTCGATATCGTAGACCCAGCCGTGCAGATTCAGGCGTCCTTGCTCGAGCGCAAGCGCAACGGACGGGTGAGTGCGCAGGTTCGCAAGCTGCGCGATCACGTTTTCGCGCACGAGCCCGTCGAGCTTCGCGCGCGGCGAGTCGTATTCATGCGCGGCGTTGATGACTTTCGCGGAATCGGCATGACGCAGCCAGTTCGCGACGGCCGGCAGATGGTCGAGGCAGGTGCAGCGCGAAATCGCGCCCATCGCACCGCAATCGGAGTGGCCACAGATCACGATATCCCGAACGCCGAGAACGGCGACCGCGTATTCCACGGTGGCCGACACGCCGCCGGGTTCCGGGCCGTAGGACGGCACGATATTGCCCGCATTGCGGATCACGAACAGCTCGCCCGGCTCGCGCTGAGTGAGCAGCTCAGGTACGACTCGGCTGTCGGAGCACGTGACGAACAGCGCCTTGGGGTTTTGTGACGTCGCGAGTTGCTTGAAAAGCGCCTCACGTTGCGGGTAGATATCGCGCTGAAAACGCAGAAAACCGTCGATGATGTCTTGCATGCTCGCTCCAGAACTTCAATCGTATGATCAGCGCAGTAGCGGCAGGTACGCCTGCGCGGCCAGCATCATAATGCATGTCCGGCAAGCGTGGGTATGGTGCGCAGCATCGCCCGACACCTGACCAGATATGGGGGGCGAATATCGATCACATTTTACATAATATGTACTAGCGACTTTTTGGGGTCGCAAGAAAATACTGCCTTCGAGCCCGGTGTTGGCCGACGCATACGGCGCCGGCGCAACGACTGCAACTCACACGCTTTGTTGCCGCGAGTCGTTGCTTAAAAGTCGCTCGCGCACGGATGGTCGCGCAGCGTGTTGACCATCCAGATCCGGGATCGCTGCCTATGCGCGCCTGCAACGCCGTGACGAATTTCGACAGCCGCTGCCGTCTCCGTAGTTGACTCTCGCTCGCGACAGCGTCACGGCCCCATTTCAGACAGACCAGTAATTCATTTATCAACGACTGAACTGCTGGTGAATTGATGCTAGAATTGATGCTAAACGGCATCAAAGGAGCCATCATGCGTACCACCGTCACCGTCGACGATACTCTCTATGCGCGCGCACTCGAACTCGCCGAGCCGGGTATGCCGCCGGCCGAACTGTTTCGGGCCGCACTAGAAACGTTCGTGCGTGTGCGGGCCGGCCAACGCCTTGCCGCGCTTGGCGGTCGCGCGCCCGACATGCCGGATGTGCCGCGTCGCAGCCCGGAGGCGGCTGCCCGATGAGCGTTCTGGTCGACACCTCCGTCTGGGTCGAGCATTTCCGGCGACCGCTACCGGCGCTTATCCAACTGCTGCGCGTCGATTACGTCTTGACGCATCCACTAGTGATGCTCGAGCTCACGTGCGGGACGCCGCCCGAACCGCGGGCCCGAACCTTGGGAGATCTCGCGCTATTGCGCCAAACACGCCTCGCGACGCCGGGCGAGGTAGCGGACTGGATCGAGCGGGAGCGGCTGTATGGGCGCGGATGTGGTGCGGTGGATTGCACGCTGCTGGCGTCGGTGCTGTTGACCCCGAGCACTAAGCTCTGGACGTGCGATCGGCGGCTCGCGCAACTGGCGGAGCAATTCGGCGTTCACTACGTACCGCCAGACCTGCATTGAGCGAAGCAGTTGCCGGCTTCTGTAATGACCCAGCGAAACCTGCACAGGTTAAGCGGCTAAACCGAATGGTTTGGCGAAGGCGCATGCCTTCTTTCCTATGCTTGACTACGCAGGTCATGCGCTGCATAGCGAATCTGCCTTGCTCCAACTGTGGACGAGTCGTTGATGCGCGTCCAATCGATGTGCCACCACGCGGCACCTTCCGCATCCTTAGCGAGAGGGTCAATCTCCTCGCGGTAAATCACCTTTGCCACATCGAGTGAGATTGTCATCGTGCTTTGTTGTTCAAATGCCGTACTTATCGGTCAGCTCTGCGATGCGTGCGGTATTTGCACGATGAGCGGCCAGTGCTCCCGGCAACACGGCGTCCAGTTCCACCTTTCCGTGCGCGATTGCCAGTCCAACTCTGTCGTGGGACGAAGTAGCCCAACCAACTCTTTCATTTCTCTGCGGATTGTCTCGAACATTGAAGCCCCCGGTTTTCTATCCCGCCGTTCAGTTCTTGCGGTGATGGCACCACATTCCTTTGCTCACACTAGCAGCGCTAGAAGGCCACAATGCGGGAAGCGGATCGTAATCGTCCCTGTAAACGTGGCCGATTTTCGGCAGATTCTCGCGCAGCGTTAGAATAGCGCCCCTTCTCATAGGAGATGACAATGACCTGGTTCGTTTACGAAGTGCCCGAATACCACGAAGACGCTGCGCGCGTCGAACCCTTCAGCGACCTGCGTAGCCGTATGCTGAAAGTCGGTGGCCTGGCCATGGCGGATGAACTGGAAAGCGTTCGCGAGAATGCCGCGGCGACAGCGGACACGCCCGAGCGCCCCCTGCGGACTCCGGAGAATCCGCAGGTCTTTCCGATTCCTTACGCCGACTCCATGATCCTGGTCGGGTTCATCTTCGATCTGAAACGCGAATTCCGGCAACTGGTCGTGTCACCCGTGGAAATGCCCTGGCTGAAAGACGCGTAAAAGGTGGTCGGAACGGAAACCGACGGGAAGAGTTGCTCCTGTTCCGGAGACCGGGGTGCGAATATCCAGCGCACGATTTCGAATACATATGCGTCGAGTTGGAACTACACGTCGGACTGAATCGAGCTGCGCAGCTACTAAAACAGGGGGAGCGGCCGTCGGTCGCGACAGGGTACCGAGACGTGTTCGGCATCTTTTCCTGCACGTTGCATCCAGGCCACTACGGGGACGTGCGCCCCATTGACGATTAAGTCGAAGGCAAACGCTTCAAACCCCTCCCGCACAAGATGCGTCAGAGGCCGCCAGGTCGGCGTCCAACCTCGCTCGCGCGTACGTGCAAGCAATTGTCGTTTGGTGAGGCCCGGCACGCACTCGCCTGATCGAACTGCCGGGCGCGCTGCACTTCGTGGCTGTGCAAATGTCCGTGCAGGGGGTGCGGCGGAATTCTTGGACTGGTTTATGTCGTCATCCCAAGGCTCACTCGGTATTCAATCGGACTGAGTTCGCCAAGCGAGATCTTGAGCCGTCTCCCGTTGCACCAGCGAATGGAGGGGTCAACGACCTCAATAAATGGCTCGGAGCTGACGGTCTGCCAGTCCCGCCAGTAAAACAGTTTATTTTAAGTCGTCCAAAGAAGCCTTCGCATGCCGAATTATCTCGACGTGCACTGAACTGACGAACGCGGCGTGACGGCCGACCGCGCGGCAACGGTCGCACGGGTTGCCGTCACGCCATCCGTCGGGCGTTTCGCTGCGCACTCGGCCGATCCGAGTTGTCCTTCGCGACACGGATTGCACTGTCGAAGCTGTGTTCCGTCGCGACATGCCGGTTATCGACGCTGACGAACCAGCTTTCGCCCGAGACGCACCAGCGAATACGCCTCTCCTCGAGTAGCGACGAGAACCAGCGCCAGACAGCCGCATCTTCGTCGTTGGCAGCGCGAGCCGCATTGATCCTTGTTTGTCTCATGTCGTAGTAGAGATTCATGTCTGCCTCATCGACGGTACCCGACGGGGTCATCCCGGTGTTCGTTAGCATCCGGACACTCAAAGGTCTGCGTTCTTCGTCTCCGGCCCCATGAGCGCGCCGACGCAAGCGACGATCCCGCCGATCACCAGCAGCGCGATCGGTGCATATCGCGACGGCATCAGGGCACCGAGCCTGCGCCAGACTCTGGCATATTGACGATTCATCCGACGAAACCCGGCATCAAGGTTATCAAGCGTCGGGTTTATGGGTTTCGCGACGAGGAGTACCTCTTCCTCAAGATCGGCGCCGCATTCCCCGGAGTTCCGCGTTGAATCATTTTTTGGCTGAATTCCTACGGGCCGTCGATAACCAGCATTTGCTCAGCAATCAGGCGCTTGAGTCACTCGTTTTCCGATTCCAGATCCGTGAGCCCGCGGATGTCGGCCACATCCAGCCGCCGAACTTGTTGCATCAACGATAGAACGCCTGTTCCGAGACGTTGTGGCGCCCGGCTCCAGGAAACCGCTCAGGTCAATGCTTTTTACCAAAACGCGCGATAAGCGCCTTCGATTCAGACGAATCAAGCAGCGTTTCGAATTCGTACAGCTCGGACCGGAACAGCGCGTTCATGCCTGCGAACGCATCGTGCTTGATCAGCGCCTTGGTCTTGGCAACCGAGGCACCCGGCATCTTCGCTAGTGTCTCCGCGCGCTCGCGGGCGTAGGCGAACAGCCTTTCGGGTGGCAGCACGCGGTTCACGAGGCCCATGCGCAGCGCATGATCGGCGTCGAACGTATCGGCAAACAACATCGCTTCGGCGGCCAGACGGTAGCCGGCGGTCAGCGGCGCCAGCCGGCTTGACCCGAATTCGGGACTCACACCGAGTTTGGTGAACGGCATGCCGAATTTCGCGTTGGAGGCCGCGTAGACGACATCGCAGTGATACAGCAGCGTCGTACCGATGCCCATTGCGGATCCCGCTACCGCCGCAATCAGGGGCTTCGTCAGGGCATTCACCGTATCCATGAAGGTCAGGACCGGACGATAGCCTTCATGGGGAACGGATTCGGATTTGAGATCTTTGCCGGCCGTAAACATATCGCTTTGGCCGCGCATGAGAACAACTCGAACTTCCGGATCATTTTCGGCGTCAGCGAATGCCTCGCTGAGCATCGTGTAGGTATTGTCGTCCAGCGCATTCCTGCGCTCGCGCCGATTGATTTCGATTTCAGCAACGCCATTGGACACGGCGTAAAGAACAGGCAGGTGCACGATCAGACTCCTCGTAGCTTGAGACGGCAATTCCGGGCCGACATGATTTCGACGCGGCATTGCGTGGATTCGGCATGTCGCGACAAGCCCGGCAACGGCAACCGAAGCGATGAGCTCGTAACGAAAAAACCCTCCTGGACTCGCATCCAAAAGGGTTTTTAAATGAACGGGATGGTCATGAGTCGGGACTTCCCTGCACCCGGAAATTCACCGGCTCCGCACCGTCGTCACCGAAATAACCGTACAGGTCGACCCCATAATCCCGCGGGCTCCCCCATGCCGATACGGGCACGGCGCGCACACGTCCCGCGATCGTGTCAGTCCATTGCGAAGCCGTATCGATACTGCTGTCGTATGCAAACATCGGAATTTCCACTTACTGCGCCAAACAGCGAATCCCTGCATTGAAGTTCACCAGCGGCGAGCCTGCATCGTCGGTGGTGGCCTTGCGGATCTTGCCCACGAACATCTCGTGCGTGCCCAGCGTCGTGGTCTGGATGACCTCGCACTCGACAATGGCCAATGCATCGACCAGGATCGGAAGGCCGTCCAGCCCCGCCTCCCACTGTCCGTCGGCAAATCGCGCACAGCCCTGCGGCATCTTCAGGAACTTCGTCACCACGTCCTGATGCGCGTGGCCCAGGATATTGGCCACGAATTTCCCGTGCGTATTCAGCGGCTCGAGCATCGATGAATCGCGGTGCACGAAAAAACCAACCAGCGGAGGGTCCGCCGAAATCGCCGTCAGGCTGGAGACCACCATGCCGCTCGGCTGGGCAACGTCTCCCGTCGTGATCGCGGATACGCCCGCCGCCAGCATACGCATGGCTGCCTTGAAGTCTTCCACCGAACTGCCCGCCGAGCCGGCATTGCGCACCATGTGCGCGCGAATCAGGCCTGCTTCGTTGACCCAGTTGTACTTCCTGGCGAAACCCACCATCGCTTCAAACCCGGCTTCCCATTCCGCATCGCCGGCCTTGCCGGACAGGAACCGAATGACTTGCGGATTGACCCAGATGTGTTCTTCATCGGCGCGCTGGCCGACGCGCGCAATCGCGCGATCCAGCAGTGCGCCGGGCTGCTCGTCTACGAGGATCTCGAATTGCTTGAAATGCGACGGTGCAATCAGCGTAATCGCGCCAATGTTGGTCATATGCAGACGCATTGCGGGTCTCCGTATTTCTCGACTACCGATTAACCCAGCCGACACCGACAGTTCGTCCCGCGCCCGCGCGTCGCGCGGTGCCGCGTGATATAGAGGCATGCTGGTCGTATTGACTGCCGGACAGCTCGATCGTCATCAGCGACGACGAAAACGAGTTGTTGGTGAATCGATTCTAAGCCGGGCGGCAGGCCGGACCAATCCAAAAAACTGGCGGTCTGTATTAAGAATTCGACATCAATTCACCGCGCATTTCGCCGCTTTCCCAGAGTCGCACCGGCTCGCCGCCGGTATCGATCTTCGCTTTCCCGCCGCCTGTCGCGGCAATCGTCGTGCGTCGTTCTGGATGACGCCATGATCGGGGCACGGTCGGTGCAAGAAACCATCTGGCGCAGAGGAAAGCGATGTTGTCGCTGGATCGGCGCGCGTTGCTGTTATCGATGCGCTCGCATCCGCTGTCGGATCCCGGATCTGCCGGAAAAAGCGCGTGTTGACGGCCGCCGACGGCTGTCCCGGCCGGGCATCGCAATACGCAAGAAGGATCGTCGTGGACGACTGCGCATGGGAAGAAACCGTTAGTCGTGCAGCAGCCGACGCACCTGCACGATGAAACGCGGCCGGGGGGGGGGCGCCGCAAGCGTGACGTTCGCGCATCGCACCCGCAAGGATGCGGCACAAGAAAACGGGCAGCGCCATGCGGCGCTACGCTGGCGCAGCAAGGTTCCAGGCGGGCGGGCTTACACCACGCCCCGTCCGGCCAGTTCGGCGATACGCGCGTCGCTATAGCCGAGCACGTGTTGCAGGACATCGCGCGTGCCCTCGCCCAGTTGCGGCGGCGCGTGCCGCACGGGCATGCGCTCGCCGTCGAAACGCCAGGGCGGCGCCAGCACAGGGGTAGTGCCCGATTCGGTATGGGGGTGAGCCTGCATGGTCAGGAGCCCCGCTTGCGTCGCACGCTCGGACAGCAGCGCTTCGCGCAGCCCCGCCACCTCGCCGCATGGAATGCCCGCGCCCGCGAGTTTGTCGAGCAGCGTAGCGCGCGTTTCGGCGGCTAGGGCCCGGCGCACTTCGGGCAGCAGTGCCGCGCGGTTCTGCGAGCGCAGGATATTGGTCCTGAAACGCGCATCATCGGCCAGATCGGGCCGCAGCAGGACGTCGCGGCAAAAGCGTTCGTACTGACCGTTATTGCCAACGGCGACCACGAGCGGGCCGTCCGCGGCGTCGAACACGCCATACGGTACGATGGACGGATGCTCGTTGCCGAAACGCGGCGGATCCTCGCCCGCCACGAGGGCTTCGAGCCCATAGTAGGCGGTGATCATGAGTCCGCAGTCGAACAGCGCCATTTCGATGTGACGCCCGCTGCCCGTGCGTTCGCGTTCGTAAAGGGCCGCTAGAATCGCCTGCGCCGAATACATGCCGGTGAACAGGTCGACGGCCGCCACCCCGAATTTGAGCGGCGGCCGCTCGGCTTCGCCATTCAGTGCCATCAATCCGGCTTCGCCCTGCACGAGCAAATCGTAGCCGGGACGCTCGGCCTCCGGGCCGGCGCGATCGTAACCGGAAATCGAGCAGTAAACGAGCTTGCCGTTTTCGCGCTTCAATTGCGCGTACCCGATGCCAAGTTTTTCCGCGCCGCCGAATTTGAAATTCTGAATCACGACATCGCAGGTCTTCGCAATGTCGCGTGCGATCTGCTGCCCTTCCGCAGTTTGCAGGTCGAGCGTAAGCGAGCGCTTGTTGCGATTCACGCTGTTGAAATAAGCCGTTTCCGTGCGTCCGATGCGCAGCCCCCAGTCGCGCGTGTCGTCGCCACGCCCGGGATGTTCTATCTTGATGACCTCCGCACCCAGGTCGCCGAGCACCATCGCACACCATGGTCCGGCCAGCACGCGAGAGAGATCGAGCACGCGTATGCGTGCAAGCGGCAGTGCTCTTTTTTCTGAAGCCATCAGGTTGCTCCTCATTGCATCACACGGGACGAAGCCGGCTCCGGCATCCGGTGCGCCTGTTCGTCCATTCAGCAGATCGGGCGCCGGCCGGTTCGATGCCCGGTGCCGAAACCGCCACCCACGTACAGCCGCCGCGACGGCGTGCTCCAGACCGTCCTTCCCGGCGCGTTCCATCGGTTCCGGTCACGCGCGCGTTGCCGGATCGCTCACGTCGGCCTTCCGCCACCTGCGACGCGAACATCCTTCTCCCGCATTCTGGATGCCGGACGGATTCGGCATATCGGCCGGCCACGCGCTTACGACCCGGCAATCTCGATGTGGGAGAAATCGAGGACCGTCCGCCCGAGGACGCGCCCGCTGCCCAGGTCTTCGAGTGCGTCGTTGATGTCGTTCGCACTGCGCATATGCAGCGGAGGCGGACGCAACTTGCCGTTCCTCGCGAGCCGGACCGTCTCCTTCAGATCGTCGAGCGTGCCGACGAACGAGCCGACAATGGCCAGGGATCGCTGGGCAATCGGCGGCATCGGGGTCGACAACTCGCCCCCGTGCAATCCGACGATGACGTACATACCGCCCTTGCACAAAGCGGCGTTCGCGACCGCGAAGGTCCCGGGCATGCCGACGAAATCGATCGCGCCGACCAGCCGGCCTTCGGTCAGCGCGAGCAACTCCGCCCCCGCCTGCCCGTGGTTCGAGCGCAGCGTCTTCGTGGCGCCCAGCTCGCGGGCTGCGGCAAGCTTGTCTTCGTCGACGTCGCAGGCGACCACATTCTCGACACCGCGAGCGCGCAGGATCGAGATGGCCGACATGCCCACGCCTCCGCAGCCGATCACCGCCACCCAGTCCCCGTCGCAGGGCTGCGGCAGCTTCGCCACAGCCGCATACGATGTCAGTCCCGAACAAGCCAGCGTCGCCGCGAATGCATCGTCCAGCCCGTCAACGTCAACCAGATACTTTTCGTCGGGAACCAGCAGATGCGAAGCGAATGCTCCTGGCGTCGCGATGCCGAGGTTGCGCGGCTTCGCGCAGAGGTTCGCGCGACCGATTTCACATGCGCGGCAGGCTCCGCAACCGATCCACGGAAACACGAGCTTCTTCTGGCCGACGGCGACCTCGCTCACGTCTTCGCCACAGGCGACTATCGTACCCAGCGGTTCATGGCCGAGCGTCAGCGGCGGACGCAGGCCACGTTCGCTCAGCATCGCCTTCTTGCCGCCGCCCAAATCGAAGTAGCCTTCCCACAGGTGAATATCCGAATGGCACAGGCCCGCATGCGTGACCTTGATCAGGACTTCCCGGCCTTTCGGCGTCGGGGTTTCGCGCAGTTTCACCTGCAGCGGCTTTCCATGTTCGACGACGTCGTAGCTAAACATTGCTTCACTCCTCAATGGTTCGTGCGTGCGGCCGCCTCGTCGGCAACGGGATAAACGCCGCATGGCCGGACGCCTTGTCCAGACCTCCGATCATCGGCGTGCTCCCGTCCATCACACGACATCCGGATATCTCCCGGCACATCGCGCCCTGCGGATACCCGACTCAGAAGCTATGGCGGATGCCGAGCCGAGCGACAACCTGCTTGCCGGTCGAGCTATCCACGATGTTGTCGATATCGGCGACAGCCCGACCGCCCTGCGAATTCACGCCTTGCGAGTCCTGGTAGCCCGCCGCGGCGTACAGCATCGTGCGCTTCGACAGGAAGTACGCAATGAGCGTATAGAACTGGTTCGAATGCTGATTGCCCACCTTCGTGCCATCAGCTCGCGTCACGCCCGCCGACGTCTGGTAGTTCCAGCCAACGGACGTCGAGAAGAACGGCGTCCACATGTACTGGGCGCCCAGATCGAACGTATTGAACGCGACCGATGCCCCGTTAAATGCCGTCATCTTGCCGAACTGGGCATTCGACCATGAGCCGGCGAACGTCCATGGGCCTTTCGTGTACTGCGCGGCGACCATCGCAATCTGGTACGCCTGCGCGCTGGTGTAGCCCGCGTCGAGTTGGTGGCTCAGCAGCGTGCCCGAACCATTCGACGTAAACCAGCCCGTGCCGCTCGTACTGCCTGTCGGGTTCTTGAAAAACTCGTAGGCGGCGCCGACCTTCAGGCCCACGCCCGTATCGTATTGGGCGCCGAAGTTGTATTGCAGGCCGTGCGTGACGTCACCGGCGACACCGCCGATCGCCAGTCCGCCGCCGAACGTCAGGCCCTTGATGGTCGGGCTCAGATAGCGGATCGAATTGTTCTGACGCAGGTTGATGGCCGCGTTGTCGAGATCGCCTGCGTGCATTGCGGCGCCGTTCGAGTTCAGCGAGCCGGCATCGAGCAACATCGTGAAGTTATAGACCGAATCGTACTGGCGCCCCAGCGTCACCTGACCGTATTGCGCGCTGCGCAGACCAACGAAGATCTGGCGCCCCCACATCAGGCCACCTTGCCCGAAGCCGCCGGTCGGCATATTGACGCCCGATTCCAGCGTAAAGATCGTGTGAAGCCCGCCACCCATGTCTTCGTCGCCACGGATGCCCCAGCGCGAACCGGCCGTGCCCGACAGCGAATCCATCGCGAATTTCGAGCCGGCCGGGGTAACGGTACCGTCCGCCTTCGTCGTGCCGGTGTTATTCGTGTATGTCATGGCCTGGTCGAGAATACCGTACAGCGTCATCGAACTTTGTGCGTGCGCCGATAATGCGAACGTTGCCAATGCAGAAGCCGCGAAAATCTTTTTCACTGACGTGTCTCCAATATTTTTCTATTAATTTATTCATCAAACAGGATGAATTCCGCCCGCGATATAAAGCGGGATCGGAATAGTCGATTTATTTATATTCCGATACAACGACCTCACAAAAACAAACACGGCTCAAACCGTTTTTTAAACGAATTATTTGCGCAGCTTCTCCGACGACTGCGCCAGAACACCCATCCCGCCATGACGCCTGACTCGGCAAGTCGGCATGGTCGGTGGTCGTCCTGCGGATCTTTTGCGCGAATCGCTCTGCTTGCCGGAACGCACAGTGCGGACGAAGCGCGTCGCCATGACGCGCTGCCGCGCCCGGCCCGGCATCGTGAACGCGAACGGGTCACGCACCTGCCGCAGCCGGCGAACGGCCGAACATCACCCGAAAAACGACCGCGCAATCAGCACATCGCACCGCTGCCGGCCCCATGTGGACACATGGCCATCGTCCGGGCATCCGGTCCTTCACGCTGCGAGCTTGGTGTTGCGGGCCAGTTCCTTGCGAACCGCCGGGATGATCTTGTCGCCCCAGAGTTCGATCTGCCGAAGCATGGTCTTCTGGTCACAGTCGCCCAGCTGCGTTTGAAGCGCGATATGGTTCGGCTTCAGGATTTCGATTTCTGCGAGCAGCTTGTCGATCACTTCGTTTACCGAACCGACCGGCAAATTCTGACGCAATTGATCGAGCGACATGTCCGCGGCGCACGGCGTTTCCTTCATCAGGTAGCCGTCGTCCATATCCATGCGTCGGTCTTTCAGCGCTTCGGAGATACGACGGGCCCAGCGTGCCGAATCCAGATACGCATCGACTTCGGCCTTGCTGTCCGACGCGAAGCCGCACCGCAGGAAACCGATCCTGGTCTGGTCGAGATCCTTGCCCAGTTCCGCGGCGAGCCCCTCCAGACGGCTGCGCAGGCCGCGCAGCGCGTCGTCGCCGCCGTGCAGAACGGTCGTGAACAGATTGACGTTTTCCCTGAATGCACGCCCCAGCGTGCCCGGATTCATCGACGTGATCCACAGGGGCACCTTTTCCTGGACCGTGCGGACGGCCACCGACGTCGGCAGCATGTCGAAGTGCTTGCCCTTGTACTCGAAGACCTTCTCGTTGAGCCCCTTGTTGAGGATGTCCCAGACCTCGTGGAAGATCTCGCCGCTGTTGGCGAGATTGCAGCCGAATCGCTCGAACTCGAATTGCTGGTAGCCCGACCCGATGCCCAGCTCGAGACGTCCTTCGGATAGCGTATCGGCAAGACCGATCTCGGTCAGCAGGCGTGCCGGGTGGTAGAGCGGAAGAATGCAGACTGCCGAGCCGAGGCGGATTTTCGTCGTCCTGGCCGCTGCGTGCGCAATCGTCATCAGCGGCGACGGCGACAGCGAGTAGTTGTTGAAATGGTGCTCGGCGTACCAGGCGGTATCGAAGCCGGCCTGCTCGGCCACGACCGTTTGCTCGATCGTGTTGTGGATAACGCTCCGCGATGTCTGAGCGTAGCTGCGCTGCTGCGCAAGAAGAAATACGCCGAATTCCATGATGGCATCTCCGTTGTAATGGTGGGTCGATTACTGGCTGGAGCTCAAGCTGAAGCGGATTATGAGCAGCCCGTCACCCATCGCACAACCCACACAATTTCTCGTTCTGTATTGCGGATTCGACATCAATACTCCGCCGATCGCGATCATTCCGTGTAGTACATTAACCTCAGCCTTTCGCGAATATTTTCGGCCCCGGGATCGGTATTAACCCGGTGGTTAATCCGCGGTGTCCCGGCTGTAAGCGGTACGTTCGGGAGTATCGGCGGCAATCGTCCGACACGAATGCGAGACAGGATGTCGACGAGAATATTCCCGCCGATCACGTCTAGCGTGCCGGCGAGGCGCCGGCGCTTCGGTTCGCGAAGGAAGTCACACGGCCGGTTCATGCCGCGTGACGGCTGTTGCGCCGGCCTGCGTCAGCGCTCCGTTTGCCCGATCCGGCAAACGGGTTCATGGAGTGAGACTTTAGACCGATAAAACAGGACGACGATGAACGGACTGATGCAACAACGGCAGCTCCTGATCTCCGATCTGATCGAGCATGCGGCCAATTATCACGGCGATCAGGAAATCGTGTCCCATCTGGGCAATGGCAGGATCCATCGTTACACGTGGTTCGCCGCGCTCGGCCGCTCGAAGCAGGTTGCCAATCTGATTCGGTCTCTCGGTTTAAGCGCCGGTGAACGTGTCGCGACGCTGGCATGGAATACCCACCGTCACCTTGAACTCTATTACGGCGTTTCTGGCACCGGCGCAGTCCTGACCACCGTGAACCCCCGCCTGTTCGCCGAACAGATCATCTACATCCTGAATCACTCCGGGAGCACCCATGTGTTCTTCGACGTGAACCTGGCCGGGCTGGTGGCCGGGATTGCGCCGCAATGCCCGAATGTCAGGGGTTTCATCGCGTTGTGCGACGCCGATCAGATGCCCGACCTGGACGTTCCCGGCCTCGCCTGTTATGAATCGCTGATCACCGCTTGCCCCAACACGTATGCGTGGCCGCGACTCGACGAAAACAGCGCGTCGTCCATGTGCTTTACGTCGGGCACCACGGGCAATCCCAAGGGCGTTCTGTATAGCCACCGTTCGACGGTGCTGCATGCGATGGCCACCTGCATGGCCGACAGCTTCGCCATCAGCGCCCGCGACAGCATCCTTCTGATCGTCCCCATGTTCCATGTGAACGGGTGGGGCATCCCGCATTCGTCCGCCATGGCGGGCGCCAAGCTCGTTCTCCCGGGCTCGCAACTGTCCGGGGAAAATGTGTACGCGATGCTCCGCGACGAGAAGTGCTCGGTTTCCTGTGGCGTGCCTACCGTCTGGATGTCGCTGCTCGACTATGCGCAGAACGTGGATCCAGAACGGCGCCGCCGCGACATCGTCATGACGCGCGCGCTGTCGGGCGGATCGGCGGCCCCGCGCCGCGTCATCGAGAGGCTCGAGCAGTATTTCGGCGCCTATCTGTGTCAGGCGTGGGGGATGACCGAAACGAGTCCCGTCGTGACCGTGAATGTGCCACTTGCCAAGCATGCGCACTTGACGCCTGACGAGCGCTTCGACCTCCAGATGTTTGCCGGTCGCCCGCTGCCCGGTACCGAAATCGCGATCTTCGACGACGACGGCAATCCGCTTGCTCGCGATGGCCAAACCGCCGGCCAACTGAAAGTGCGCGGCCCGTGGGTTTCCCGTGCCTATTACAAGCATGAGGAGGACGGATGTGACGCGCATGGCTGGTTCGCGACCGGTGACATGGCGACATTGAACGCCGACGGATTTCTCAAGATCACGGATCGCTCGAAAGACGTGATCAAGTCGGGGGGCGAGTGGATTTCGTCGCTGGACCTGGAAAGCGCGGCCCTCTGCCATCCCGCGATTGCCGAGGCGGCGGTCATTGGTCTGCATCACTCGCACTGGCAGGAGCGCCCGCTGCTCGTCGCCGTGAAGCGCCCGGGCGTCGACGTGACCGCGCAGGACATTCTGGATCACATGCGCGCTCACGTCGCCAGATGGTGGCTCCCCGATGATGTCGTGTTCGTGGATTCCCTCCCCCATACCGCGACCGGGAAGCTGTACAAGGTCGCGCTGCGCAAGCAGTTCGAGGGCTTCCGGTTCTCGACCGATATCGAAAATGCATGAGGATATAACTATGCAGTCCGAAAAAACGGTTCTCGTCACGGGCTCCGCATCCGGCATCGGTTATGCGAGCGCGCGGCGCTTCGCCACGGAAGGCTGGCGCTGCGTGCTGGTCGATCACCAGGCCGACGCATTGCAGCGCCTGCTCGACGAGATGCCGCAGGCGGGCGATCCACACCTGATTCGCGTCGCCGACCTGACGGATCCCGTGGAAATCGCGGCCCTGGTCGACGATATGCCGTACCTCGACGCCATCATCAACAATGCGGGCATGTCGGACAGCATGCAACTGCCGCTCACGGCCATGACGGACGCGCAGTTCGCGCCGCTGGTGCGTCTGAATCTGGATGCGCCTCGCCTTGTTTTCCAGACGCTGGAACGGAAGCTCAAGCCGCATGGTCGCGTCGTCAATGTCGCGTCGGGCGCCGGGCTGCATGCGATCCCGTTCCGTGGCGCTTACTCGCCGACCAAGGCCGGCGTGATCGCTTTCACGAAGGCGCTGGCCCATGCGCGACCGGATCTTGGCGTGACCGCGCTGTGTCCCGGGTTCGTCCGCACGGAACTCGTGCGCCGCCTGATTGAAGCGGGTCGGCTCGATCCCGTTCGCGCCGCCGGAAAAACGCCCCTCGGCCGTATCGCGGAACCCGTCGAACTTGCCGAGGCTCTGTTCTTCCTCGCGAGCGAGGGGGCCCGCCCCTTGTCCGGGTCTGCCGTATCGGTGGACGGCGGGGCGTCGGTCTATGGCGGCTCCGTCCCGTGCGCCGCCGCCGAATATGACGTGCTGCCCATAAACGCCGAAACGTCCATCGATTTCGTGGGCGCCGCCCCGGACGCCGGGCAGGACTGGATATCGCTGCAGGCCGGCAAGCGGAATGCGAAGTACGCCGCGGTTATCGACGCTTCCGTGCTGAACGCGGCCGATGGCCAGCGCCTGAAGACTGCGCATGAAGCGGCAACGCGCTTTGCCCGCGCCCATACGCGAAACGCGAGTCTGACGCTTCTGTTCCCCGCGCAAAGCACGAACTGGCATACCTGCGGCGACGAGGCGGCTGCTCGCATGTTCGTCGCGACCCAGGCGTGCGAATGGGGTGCCCAGGGTTTGCGCATCAACTCGCTCGACGTCCACGCGCGGACGTCGGTCGACGCGTTGCGGCCCATCGTTCACTACATGGCCGGCGCGGCGGCGCAGTTTCTGACCGGCCAGTCGTGGACGATCGCCGCCTGAACGACAGATATCCGATGACACATGGAGACGACGATGGAGCAGTCAATCGAACGACAGCGGATCAAGAACGAATTCATCGCCGCACGCGGCTATCGGCATCCGCGGACCGATGCCGTTCCGAATCTCCATCCCGACTTTCTCGAGCGCCATGCGGATCATGCCGGTCAGCCTGCAAGGCGCGGACCGCTCGGTTCCCGGATGATGGAGCGGGTTGATGTAGCACGCCATGCTTCGTCTCATATGTACGGACCGGGTCTGAACAACGGGATCGACGCGCGGGGACATTCTCCAGGTCATTCCGATCGATGCGCCTCTGCGCATGCATGGCGCCGCGTTGTGCGCAATGTCGCTCGACGAAATGCTCGCATCCGGGAAGGGGCACGGCCATGAGTCACATTGAACATCCGATGTCGTGGCTGGGTCTGTCCGGACGCACGTGCGTCGTGACGGGCGGTGCCGGCGGGATCGGCTCGGAAACGGCCACGCAAATGGTGGCGGCAGGCGCGAAAGTCGCGGTCATCGACCGGACCGAAGCGCTCTGCACCGAAGTCGTCAACAACATCCTGCTGGCCGGCGGCGACGCGATCGCGATCGGTTGCGACGTCTCCGACGCTACGTCCGTGGCACGCGCCGCCGAAACGGTGCGTCGCGCGTTCGGCGCCGCTCACGTGCTGGTCAACAACGCAGGCGTCGGCGGCGGCGGTCGTACCGCGCTGCTGGATGCATCGCCCGATGAATGGAACCGCCTGCTGTCGATCAACCTGACCGGTGCGTTCCTTTGCGCGCAGGCGTTCGGCGCGCAGATGCGCGATGCGGGACACGGAGGCGCCATGGTGCACGTTGCGTCCATCGGCGGCGACATCGCGATACCGAACGGTATCGCTTACAGCGTGAGCAAGGCGGGCGTCCTGATGCTTTCCAAGCAGCTTTGCCTCGAACTCGCGCCTTTCGGCATTCGCAGCAATTGCGTCAGCCCCGGATTGGTTCGCACTCCGATGAGCGAGGCGTACTACCAGGACGAACGCCGCCTTCAGGCGCGCAACCAGGCCGTTCCCAGCGGCCGGATCGCCACCCCGAAGGACATGGCGCAGGCCATTCTGTTCCTGTCCAGCGACCGGTCCGGCTATGTCAATGGCGAAGATCTCCTGATCGACGGCGGTTTGAGCCAGGTTGTCATGGCAAACATTCCGCGCATCTGATCGGATATAAGCAGCACTCCAAACTAGAGGACGTTACATCATGGAATTCAATACCCTGCTGGTCGAGATCAAAGACAGGATCGCGCTCGTGACGCTCAACCGACCAGAAAAGCGCAATGCCCAGAACACCGAAATGCGCCATGAAATCATCGACTGTTTCGACGTGCTCGGTGCGCGTGACGACGTGTCGGTCATCATCGTGACGGGCGCGGGCTCCGTATTCTCGGCCGGCGCCGACATCAGCGACCGCAAGGATCTGTCTCAGCCCGGCGCGTTTGCGAGGCATCACCGTATCGTCCGCGAATCGGCCTATGCGATCCGTGAATGCCCGAAGCCGATCATTGCCGCGATCAATGGCCCCGCCATGGGTGCCGGCTTCGGCATCGTGATGAACTCCGACATCTGGGTGGCATCGGAAGAGGCTTACGTCTCGATGCCCGAGATCAACGTCGGCCTTGCCGGGGGCGTCTCGTTCCTGAATCGCATTTTCGGCCAGTCGCGCGCCCGCCGCATGTTTTACACGGGCATGAAAGTCACGGGGCGCGAGCTGTATCGGCTGGGTCTGGTGGAAGCGTGCACGACGCAGGAAGAACTGCTGCCGTTCGCGATGGAAATCGCGCGGGAAATTGCGTCGAAGTCGCCCATCGCGTTGCGCCTCGCAAAGGAAGCGGCGCGCCTGACCGAGAACATGCCGCTGCGTGAGGCCTATCGCTACGAACAGGGCAACACCGAATTCCTGTCAAAGACCGAAGACTCGAAGGAAGCGCAGCGCGCGTTCCTCGAAAAACGCGCCCCCGTGTACGTGGGCCGCTGATCAACCAGGCCGTTGAAGAGACCGTGGCGCCGCCCCGAACCGGTCTGGCCGCCTCATCTGGATTAAATCGAGTCAATCATGAGTGAAGTGGATCAAGTGAAGGACGAAGCGTTTTATGCGGCGTTTCGCCAGGAAATCGCCGCATATATTGAAGCGAACGTCCCAGCCGAAGTACGGGCTGCCACGCGCGCCAACCAGAAGCTGGGCCGTGCGCTCCTGAGCCGATACACGGCCGCGATGGCCAAGGGCGGCCTCGGCTATTCGGCGCCGGGCTGGACCAGGGAGTACGGCGGGCCGGGATGGGACGTGATGCAGCGCCTGATCTTCGAGGAAGTGACGGCGGCAATGGATTGCCCGCAACTGTATCACCACGGTATCGGCCATATCGGCCCCGTCATCCAGGCATTCGGCACGGACGAGCAAAAGGCGCGCTTTCTGCCTCCGATCATCGACGGATCGGAATGGTGGTGCCAGGGCTATTCGGAACCCGGCGCCGGCTCCGACCTCGCGTCCCTGAAGACCTCCGCAGTCCTGGACGAGGCGGGCGAGCATTACATCGTCAACGGCCAGAAGATCTGGACATCGCACGCGCAGGAAGCGGACATCATGTACACGCTCGTGCGAACGAGCAACAAAGGCAAGCGTCAGGAAGGCATCACCCTGCTGCTGATCCCGATGAATTCGCCGGGCATCGAAGTTCGTCCGATTCGCACGATTGACCAGTGGCACCATGTCAACGAAGTGTTCCTGAAGGACGTGAAGGTTCCGGTGTTCAATCGCATCGGCGCCGAAGGCCAGGGCTGGTCGTACGGCAAATTTCTGCTCGATCGCGAACGCCTGAGCCCGGCACTGATGCCACGCCTGCTGCGCCACGTCCAGCAGGTTACCGAACTGGTTCAACGCAAGATCACGGAACAGGGCGCTACCCCGTCGCTGCTGAAAGCGCTCGATCACTTGCTCGAGGTCGAAGCCGGCGCATACGGGACGCGTGAGATCCTGCTGTCGGCGATCAGGGAGGACATGGCAGGCACGCTGCAATCGTCGAAGTCTTCCGCGCTGAAAATGGCGTGCTCGAAGCTGAGCCAGGAGGTCACGTCGATCGCCATGGATGTGCTCGGTCCCGAGTATGCAGCCCGCCTTCTGCCGCTGGCAGCGACGGAGGACGAACTGAATCTCGAACGCAACTTCGTCCATACCTACCTGTTCTACCGTTCGCGCACGCTAGCGGGTGGCTCGACGGAGGTCCAGAAAAACATCATCGCCAAATCGATCATGGGCGCGGGCTATACCGTGAGCAACATGTTCCGTGGCGACATGTTCGACTCTTCGGCGCGTCTGGGCGCCGCGCCCGAAACGCAGCCGGGCAACGCCGTCGAAGGCCACGCGTCGGGGAAGTGGCGGCAAGCCCTCGAACTCGGCTGGCAGTCGGTTCTGGTTTCGGAAGACAACGGCGGCATCGGCGCCACGCTCGCCGATCTCGCGGCCATCGTCGAGGCAGCCTCGCGTTACCCGAACGTCGCTCCGCTGGTCGAGCGTTGTGCGGTGGCCCCGGTTCTCCTCGAAGCAGCGGCCGCCGCGCCCAGGGTCGCGCCGATGCTCGAACGACTGCTGGGCGGCGAAGCGTCCGTGTCGCCGGTGCTGCAATCGATGTCGGGCACGCCGCTCCAGGCCGCCACGGTCAGCCTCGAAGGCAACGTGCTGCGCGGCGCCATTCGCGGCTCGAACGAAAGCGAACCGGCAACCCATGTCATCTTCAACGCGTCGACCACGCAAGGTCAGGCCCTGGTGCTGATCGAGCGTGCCCGTCTGGCCGCGCGCGCCCGGCTCTTCCGCGGGATCGACGGCGCGGTGACCGCGGATTACGACGTTGACGGCCTCCCGATCGACGAGGACGACATCGTGCTGTCCGGCGCCGCCGCCAACGTCGCGGTCAACCAGGCGCTGCAGATCGGCGCACTGCTGACATGCGTCGAGATCGTGGGCGCGGTCGGTGCGCAGGTCGAACAGACGATCCAGTATCTCAACGACCGGGTGCAGTTCGGCAAGCCGCTGGCCGTCCATCAGGTACTCCAGCACAGCGTCGTGGATTGCTATGTGGCCTACGAGGGGATCAAGGGACAGGTCGCCCGGCTGATCGAAGGCTTCACCGGCAGCGATGACTGCGCGATCGACCGCCGGGTCGTACTGACCAAGATGTTCTGTGCGGGCGTGGCCGATCAGGTCGGCCACGCGGTGATTCAGATGCACGGCGGCATGGGCATGACGGTGGAAATGCCAGCCACCCAGCTCTGCATGCAATCGCGCACTGCGGCACAACGGTTCGGCAACCGCGGCCAATGTCTCGACTGGCTCGTCGCACAAGCCTGACGTCCGGCCTGATTCAGGCTCCCCGACGCGACCGGGGAGTCATCGATCTCACTCGCATACCATGACATCGTCCACGCTCAGCACCCTGTTTGACGCAAAATCGGTGGCCGTTATCGGCGCCTCGTCGGATCCGGACCGCATCGGCGGCCGCGTATTGCGATTCCTGCGCGAATCCGGCTATGAAGGTAAATTATTCCCGATCAACCGCAGCAGCTCGGAAATCCAGGGGCTCGCGGCCTATGCGTCGATCCTCGACGTGCCTGACGTTCCGGATCAGGCGATCATCGTGGTCCCCACCGGCAGCGTGGAATCCGCATTGCGCGATGCAATCGAGAAAGGCGTCAAGTCCGTGGTCGTACTGACCGCAGGTTTTGCCGAAATCGATGCGCAAGGCCGCGCCGCCCAGGACCGGATGGCCGCCATGTGCAAAGCCGCCGGCGTGCGCATGATCGGCCCGAACTCGCTTGGCCTGCTGAACGTTGAATCGCGACTGTTCTCGACGTTCTCGGTCGTGCTCTATGGTGTCAGCCCCAAGGCTGGCGACATCGCGCTGGCGACACAGTCGGGAGCGTTCGGCTCGGCGCTGTACGGCGCTGCCACGCTGCGCGGCATGGGTTTCAGCAAGATCGTGGCCACCGGCAACGAAGCGGACGTCGATGTCGCGGAAGCCATCGACTACCTGGCTGGAGATCCTGACACCCGGGTCATCATGGCCGCGCTCGAATCGGCCACGGACGGCCAGAAGCTGCGGCGCGCGCTGCTGAAAGCGGCCCACGCGCAAAAGCCGGTCATCGTCATGAAGGTCGGGCGCTCCGAGCTCGGCGCCGCCGCGGCAGCTACCCACACGGGCTCGCTTGCCGGCAACGACGCGGCCTACGATGCCGTGTTTGCGGAGTGCGGTGCGTATCGCGCGCAGTCGCAAGAACAGATGCTGGACATCGCCTACCTGATCTCGACCACCGGCCATCTTCCCGTCAACAACGAACTGGGCGTACTCACATCGTCGGGCGGTATCGGCGTGATGGTCGCAGACGTCTGCGGCGATGCCGGCCTCACGATGCCCGCGCTACCCGACGCCGCCAGAACGGCCATGCGCGAACTGCTTCCGTTCGCGGTCGCCGCCAACCCGCTCGACGTCACGGCGCAGATCACATCGGTCAGGAACGGCACGGTCCGCGCGCTCGACCTGATGCTCTCGAACAGCAGCTATGGCACGACGCTGGCGTATCTGGCATCGGCCGGCCTGGCTCCAGCGACGTTCAGGGCCAATTATGCGCAGCCGCTGGCCGAGCTCAAGGCGGCGCATCGGGAACGCGACGTCATCATCGTCACGCTGTCCGTGCCCGAAGCCGACCGCGAGCTCGAAAAGATCGGCATTCCGGTATTCAACGACGCGACGCGCGCCACGCTCGCACTGGGCGCCGCAGCGACGATCCGCGCACGGTGGGCGAACCTCTACGAGCCGGCCGAAGCGACGCGCCAAAGCCAGGCGTTGGGCAACGTGACCACCGAAGCCCGCGCCAAGGAGGCGCTGGCCGACGCGGGCCTGCCGGTGCCGCAAGACGTCCTGGCCGCCGACGCCGATGCGGCGGTGGCTGCCGCCGATGCGATGGGCTACCCGGTGGTGCTCAAGATCGTGAGCCCGCAGATCATGCACAAGACCGAAGTCGGCGGCGTTGCGCTCAACGTGAAGAGCGCCGACGCCGTGCGCGCCGCGTACCGGAAAATCCTGGACAGTGTCCACCAGCGTGCGCCAGGCGCACGGATCGACGGCATTCTGGTGTGCCCGATGATCGTCGGCGGCACCGAAATGATCCTCGGAATGAACAACGATGCCATTTTTGGCCCGATGATTCTCGTCGGTGCCGGTGGCGTCAATACCGAGCTCTACAAGGACGTGTCCCTGGTCTCCGCTCCGCTCACGCACGCGCGCGCCCGCCAGGCGCTCGACAAGGTGAAGGCCACGGCGTTGCTGAAGGGCTGGCGCGGTGCGGCCCCCGGGGACACGGACGCACTGGTCAATGCCATGGTCAAGCTCTCCGATTTCGCAATGCATCACCCGGAAATCATGAGCGTGGACATCAATCCGCTCATCGTGCGCGAAACCGGCGCAGCCGTGCTCGACGCGGTGATCGTCACGCAATAGCGGCAAGCCGGAAAGCACCGATGGGTCCATCGGTGTTTCCTTTCTCCAGTCAGGGACACAGATGAGCAACAACGACGTTTCGAACAAGGCCGTGCAGGATCTGCTCGACCGTGAAGCCATTCGCGAATGTCTCTACCGTTATTGCCGCGGCGTCGATCGCGGTGACGAGACGGCGTTACGCGCCACCTACTGGGAAGATGCAACGGATCGCCACGGCCCCTACCAGGGCACGGCAACGGGATTCTGCGACTGGGTACTGGACATGCTGCGGACGCCGCGTCGCGGCGTTCACCTGATCGGCAACATCATGATCGAGTTGCACGGTGATCAGGCTTTGGCGGAAAGCTATTTTCACGCCGTCCAGGAAGATCGGAAAGTCGTGCCCGGCGCGGTCACCGAAGTCTCGCTGTACGGCCGCTATATCGACCGTTTCGAGAAGCGGGATGGCGAATGGAAAGTCGCGGCCCGCACGGTGGTCTACGACTGGTCGCGCAGTACGCCGGTCGCCGATGCGACCGACATCGGCCTGTTCGGCACCGCGCGCCGACCGCTCGGCGCACGCTGCCCCGATGACACGTTCTACGAAGTCCGTGCCGAAATTCTGGCGCGTCGCGCAGCAGAACCGAACGACGGCCGGAAAGCACAATGACACGGCACACCATCCGCATATTCGGCGAATCCCGTGACGCATTGGGCGAGTGCCCTCTGTGGGATGACCGCGAGCAGATCCTGTACTGGATCGACTCCCACGCGCGTGTCGTGAAAGCGCGTGACCTGACAACGAATACGGTGCGCGAATGGAACCTGCCGGCGCAGATCGGCGCCATCGCATTGTGTGAAAGCGGCCGTCTGCTCGTCGCACTCGTGGACAGCTTCCATTTTCTCGATACCGAAAACGGCGACCTCACGCACTTCGTCGATGTGGCGCACCCTGCCCCGCATATGCGCCTGAACGACGGCCGCGTCGATCGCGAAGGCCGTCTCGTTCTGGGTTCGATGGCACTCGGTCGCCGCGAACCCGTGGGCGTGCTGTACCAGGTCGACGGCAGCGGCAATCTGAAGGTGCTGGAAACGGGTATCTGCGTCACGAATTCGACCTGTTTCTCGCCCGATGGCCGGTATCTGTACTTCTCGGATAGTCCGAGTCACCAGCTGCGTCGTTATCGCTACGATTCCTCGGCTGGTACGCTGGGCAAGCGCACGCTGTTCGCGGATACGACGCCGTTCGGATCCGGTCCCGACGGTGGGGCCATCGACGCCGACGGCAACCTCTGGACGGCGCTGGTCCTCTCGGGGCAACTCGCACGTTTCTCCCCCGATGGGCGGCCGGACCGGGTGATCGACCTGCCGACGGTCTATCCGAGCTGCCCGTGTATCGGCGGCCCGGCGCTCGATACGGTCTTCGTGACCAGCATCAGCAACAGCGGGAACGCGCTCAGGAGCGAAAACCCCCTTGCCGGCGCCGTGGTCGCCGTCAGCGCAGCGGGTGTGCGCGGACTGCCGGAATGCCGCTTCAAGGATCAGTGAATCAATTCAACGACGTTCAGGAGCAAAAATGGCGAAACAACTCGAAGGCAAGGTCGCGCTTGTGACGGGCGGCGCCCAAGGCATTGGCCGCGGGATCGTCAACAAATTCGTTCGCGAAGGCGCCATCGTCGGCATTCTGGACCGCGACCTCGACAACGCTCGGGCCGCAGCCGCCGACATCAACGCACAGGGCGGCCGCGCATACGCTTTCGGCGGCAACGTGGCTGAACGCGACACGATTTTGCAGGCCGCAGGCGGCCTCGTCGAAGTCGCCGGTCGTTTCGACGTGATCGTGAGCAACGCAATGTGGGTTCGCTATGCACCCGTTCTCGATATCAGCGAGAAAGACGTGTCGATGATGACCGGCACGGGTTTCAATTCGGTCGTGTGGGGCATTCAGGCCGCGGCTCGCTACATGAAGGACGGCGGCGCGGTCGTCAATATCGCTTCGACGTCGGGCTTCATCGGCTTGCCCAAGGCGCTCGTCTACTGCGGCGTGAAGGCCGGCGTGCTCGGCCTGATGCGCGCGGCTGCGGCGGAACTGGGGCCGCGCGGCATTCGCGTGAACTCGGTTGCCCCCGGATACACGGAGACCGAAGGCGTGGTCAAAAACGTATCCGAAGAGACGCGCAAGATCCGCCAGGCCAAGACGCCGATGCCGCGTCTCGGCCAGCCGGAAGACATCGCGAATGCGGTTTGCTTCCTGGCGTCGGATGAAAGCGCGTTCGTGAACGGCGAATGCGTTCGCGTGGATGGCGGATCCGCCATTGCCTATCTCTAACGCGTGTCGAAAACCGGCGCGATTCAACCGTCGATCAGGATAACGAGGCAATTCGCCACGCCCGCCTTGCATCCGATTCAAAACATAAAAGGAGACAACAACATGAAGACCATTGACGTCCAGTCGTTCATCGATCAGCGACCACTCAAGCCTTTTCACGCAATTCTCTTTGCCCTGATGTTCCTGACCATCGTCCTCGACGGTCTCGACACCTCGGCCATGGGCCTGATCGCACCCGCGCTGATCAAGCAATGGGGCGTTACCAAAGCCGATCTGGCGCCGGTACTCAGCGCCGCGCTGGTCGGTATCGGCATTGGCGCCATTTTCGGCGCGCCACTCGCCGACCGCATCGGCCGTCGCGTCGTGCTCGTGATCTCGGTGGCCTTCTTCGGCGTGTTCTCGATCGCGGCAGGTTGCTCGACCAATGTGACCGAACTGATGTGGTCGCGTCTGTTGACGGGTGTTGGTCTCGGCGCCGCCATCCCGCTGTGTGCGACGCTGATGAACGAGTTTCTGCCTTCACGCATGCGCTCGCGCGCCGTGAACTTCATGCTCTTCGGCTTCGCCGTGGGCGGCGGCATTACCGGCCCGCTGGCCAAATCGGTCATCCCGACACATGGCTGGGAAGGCTATCTGGTCATCGGCGGCATCGCCCCGATCGTCGTTGCCGTGCTGCTCGCGTTCTTTCTTCCGGAATCGGTTCGATACCTGGCAGCGGCGGGCAAGGGACATGACAGGATCGCGAAGGCATTGAAGCGCATCGACCCTGCGGCCGATTTCACGGACACGACGTTCGTGGCCGACTCCACGGTTGCGGCGAAAAAGCGCAGGTTGCCGGTCTCCGAACTGTTCTCGGCGGAACTGCGAGGCCCGACGCTGCTGCTCTGGGTGGCATACATCTGTTCCACGATCACGCTGTACGTGCTGAGCATGTGGCTCCCGACCATTCTCCAGGGAGACGGCCGCACGCTCGCCCAGGCCGCCGACACGATGATGTGGTTCAACTGGTGCTCGGGTATCGCCATCCTGCTGGGCGGCGTTCTCATGGACAAGTTCGGCCCGCTGCGCGTTATCTCGTCCTACTTCGCGATCTCCATGCTGATGGCGCTCCTGGTCTCGGTCAGCGGTGCGCGCGGCGATGCGTTGCTCATGCTGCTGATCATGGCCGCAATGACCAACAACGGCGCCTGCTCGTCGATGTCCACGCTCGCGACGCAAATGTACCCGACCAGCAGCCGCGCCACGGGCGCCGCGTGGGTGCTCGGCATGGGCCGCTTCGGCGGTATTGCCGGCACGTTCCTCGGCCCTGTTATGATCGGCCTGGGCTGGCCGCTGACGACCATTGTTGCATGGATCGCGCTCCCGGCAGTGATCGCGTCGGTGTCGATCTTCTGCATCGGCTTCGGCATTCCTGCACTGCGCCGTGGCTATGTCGGGCTGCCCTCAGGCGAAGCCGTCCACTGACAGCAGTCGCATCCGGATTCGACTCGGCAAAGCCGCAGCCCGCGTGTAGCGGCTTTGTATTTTTACTGATCGGGATGACCCCATACATACAATAGCCCCGTGCATCGGCAACAGGGAAAGTGAGACGTCGTGGACAGACTCCGTGCAATGGAATTTTTCCTTTCCATTTCCAGAAACAAGAGCTTTTCAGAAACTGCTCGCCAATTCGGCATCGCCCCTGCCTCCGTTTCGAGAATGGTGATGGATCTCGAAAGCGAGTTGAAAGTCAAGCTGTTCACCCGCACGACGCGCTGCGTCACGCTGACCGAAGCTGGAATCGAGTACGCCAAACACGTCGAAGGCATTCTGCGGAGCATCGACGATGCCCAACGCAGCATCTTGTCCATCACGTCGGCCCCCTCAGGCACGCTGCGTGTACACTCGCGAGTCATGTTCGGCCTGGGCGTATTGCCAACCCTGATTTGCGAGTTTTCCAAGCTGTACCCGAGCATTCAAATTGAATTGGCGCTCAGCGAAGCGCCCTCCGATTTGAACAAGGATCAAATAGATATCGATTTCCGGATTGCGCCTCCCATCGAATCGGGAATCAAGCGCAGAATCCTGTTCCAAAGCGATCGCTACCTGGTGGTTTCTCCAAGTTACTTCAATGACCGAAGCCCCGTCACGTCACCCGAGGAACTGAAGAATCATCAATGTATTGCGTACTCCATGCCGGGCACTGGTTATTCGTGGCGATTCCGCAAAGACGGGGTGGAGACCGAAATTCATTTTCAGCCTCGTCATGTCAGCAATAACGGCATCGCCCTGCTGGAATTCGCGCGCATGGGCGAAGGCATCGTTCTTCTGGATGACTACACGGTTCACAAGGATCTGATCAGCGGAAAACTGGTCCGCCTGCTGCCCGAGTATCAGGTGACCAACTCCAGCTTCGAGGACGGTATGTATGCGACGATTATCGACTCGCCCGCCATCCCGACCAAGGTCCGCCTGTTCCTCGATTTCGTGGCCTCCCGCGTCTCCGGCGCGGAACGCCGGTTCTCCGCTTACGAGTCGCCCTGACGCAGCGCTGCCTCGTCGGCCGTGACGCACGGTAACGCCCCGCTGTCGCGCAGATTACCCGTTGTTTTGGGTAAATCAGAACGCGTTTTTGCTTGAAAATCGACCTGCCTTTGAACAGTACAATTCCCGGGAGCCACACCAAAAAATTCATTTGGAGACGACACGACCATGAATGCAGCACTCGGCATCGACACGAACTCGGTCATCCTGGAAGTCACCGACGGCGTGGCCCTCGTCACACTGAATCGCCCCGAGGTCAAGAACGCACTGTCGCGCGCCATGCGTCGCCGTCTCATTGCCGTATTCGACGAAATCAGCGTGCGCGACGACATTCGCTGTGCCGTGCTGACCGGCGCCGGCAGCACCTTCTGTTCGGGGGCGGACCTCCGCGACCGCCCGGATCCCGATGTCCCGGGGGACTTCCTCGATCACAATCGCTGGACCCGCGAAACCGGCAACGCGGTCAAGGAATGCGCCAAGCCCGTCATCGCAGCTGTCAACGGTGCGGCCCTGGGAGCAGGCCTGGGCCTGATGGCCGCTTGCGACATCATGTATGCGAGCGAAAGCGCTGTATTCGCGATGCCGGAAATCAACGTCGGTCTGGCCGGCGGCGCCTCGATGCTGCGCACGCTGTTCGGTCGTTCGACCGTCCGTCGCATGTTCTTTACCGGCGACAAACTGACGGCTCAGGATCTGCTCCGCCGCAACGTACTGGAAGATGTGCTACCCGCCGACGCGCTTCTGCCCCACGTGATGGAGCTTGCGCGTCGCATTGCCGCGAAGTCGCCCATCGCGCTCGTCGAGGCCAAGAAAGCCGCGAATTTCACCGACCAAATGCCTCAGCGCGAGGCTTACCGCCACGAGCAGGACATCACCATGATGCTGTCCAGGACGGAAGACGCCAAAGAAGCGCGCATGGCGTTCCTGGAAAAGCGCGAGCCGGTATTCAAAGGGCGCTGAGCATCGGTTTCGGGCGTACGTGTGCCGGGATGCATCAATCCCGCCGTCTTCGTTGGCATGACGAACGTCGTGCCGACAAGCGCAACGCGTTCGTCAACGCACCATTCCTCGATGGGCCGCATAACTTGCTGGCGTGCTCGACGACCTCGATGAAGTCGTTTCTCAACCCGTTTTTGACGGAGAAAGACATGCAATATGATTTGGCCGGACGTTATGCCCTCGTAACCGGCGCCGGCGCCGGCATCGGCAAGGCTACGGCGCTTCGACTCGCGGCCCGTGGCGCTGTCGTCGGCGTCAACGACCTGAAGGAGGATCTGGTCGAGCAGACGGTCGCCGCCGTGACCGCTGCTGGCGGGCAGGCGTTCCAGGTCGTGAAAAACGTGAGTACGCGCGATGGCATCGCCGAGGCGGTGAAAGAAGTCCACGCAAAAGGCGGGCGCTTCGACATTCTCGTCAACAATGCGGCATGGGTGCGCTACCAGTCGGTCCCCGACATCGCGCCCGATACCATGGATCGAATGCTCGATATCGGGTTCAAGGCTGTGGTCTGGGGTATTCAGGCCGCTGCAGCAGTCATGGGCGAAGGTGGCGCCATCGTCAACGTCGCGTCGACGGCGGCGCTGCGTTCGGCCGTCAACTCCATCGTGTATTCGGGTATCAAATCCGGGATCTTGGGCATTACGCGAGCGGCAGCGGCAGAGCTCGGCCCTCGCAAGATCCGTGTCAACGCGGTTTGCCCGTCCGCAGTGCCGACCGAAGGCACCGTCCGCAACCGCAACGAGGAGCGCGATGCCAGGCGCGTGGCCACAACCCCGCTGGGCCGCCTTGGTGACGTCGACGACATCGCCAAGGCGATCGTGTATCTGGCATCGGACGAAGCAGGCTTCATCACCGCGCAATGGTTGGCCGTCGACGGTGGCATTACCTTCACGAATATCTAGATTTACCGTTCTGTCGCGTTGATGAGCATCCACTGAATTTGGAGAACGAACAAATTCCTATTATAAGTGCCGAAGTTACGAAAACTGATGGGCTTATGCGGAACTTGTTGCGCGCACGTACCCGACGCGCTTGCCCTTCAAGTCCGCGATGCTGCGGATCGGCGTGTCCTTGCGCGCGAGCGTGACCTGGTTGTTCAGGTCTTCGCGCGTGCGCGAGATGAATCGGACGCTGGCCTTCTGCAGCGCGGCGAACACCTTCGGGATCTCGCTGCCCGAGCCGATGTCGAGCGCATCCGCGTTCAGCGCCTCGATGTGCAGCACGCCGTTGTTGAGCTCGCGCCACTCGATCCGGTACGGCGTGTCGCTCAGCCCGGCCGCCTGCAGCAACGCGCGCCAGCCGCCCTTGTAGGTCGCGACGCGCAGGGTGGTGCCGGCCAGATCGGTGTTGGCGGCCGGCGCGGCAAGCGCGGCCCGCGCGATTACAGGGGATGCCGCGAGCGCTGCGCCGGCGAACAGCAGGCGGCGGCGTGCCACCGAATTTGGCGCCATCGAATGCTCCTGTCGATTCAACGAAAAAGAAAACGAGGAAGCCACCGCGCGCGACGGCCAACGTGCGTCAATGCACCGCCGGGAAGCCGTGGCGCTCGGCCAGCAGGTCGAGAATCCGGCGCGGGTCGGTGACGAAGCGCACCGCGCCGAGCGTTTGTGCATCGGCCGGTGCCGGTTGCGCGCTGCCGAGCACGAGCACCGGCAGGCCCTGATGCGCGTCGTCGAGCGCGTCGATCACCGCGTGCCGCGGCCGTTCGAAACCGACGCGGCGCACGTCGACACGGTCGGCCAGATCGGGCGCGCTCGCGAGCAGCCCTACGATCGCCAGTCCGTGCGGACAGACGAAGTGTCGCCCCGGATACTTCGGATCGGCAAAGCCCGGTTCCAGCAGAAACAGCACATCGCGACTCATTTCACACGGCTCCCATGTTCACGGTTTCGCCGGGCGCACGCACACTGCATGCACGGCGCCTGGCGCAGGCCGGCACGCGGCCGGATGCCCGACTCTACCGCCTCGCATCGTGCGGCCCTACCAACGTTTTGCGGAATCGATATGCCGGCGCGCATACCGCATCGGCCATCCGTCTCACAGCGCCGCGTTGCATGAAAACATCGTCGGTGAAACGGACTTCGGCGCGGAATCGAACGATTTCATCGATCGATATGGGCGCGAGCGCACGATGTCGTCGCGCCCCGTTTGTCATCGAGACCAATGTGTTCGCTGCAGCGAGCACGCCGGACGCGATCGCGTCGCGTGCGCCGGGCGGGCATCGGCACGCATTGCAATCCGTTCGCGCAGCGAATTGCAAACCACGGATCGAGTGTTCGCCTGCCGCACCGAAGTCAATAGCATCGTGATCCTCGCAGATGTACCCATAAAAACAGAGGATATTCATGATCAAGAAATCGGTAGTCCTGGGTTTGGTTTCGATCGGTTCCATCGGCGCGCATGCGCAGAGTTCTGTCACGCTGTACGGCCTCGTCGATGCCGGGCTCGCCTATACGAACAATCAGGGCGGCGCAAGCAACATCCAGCAGACGAGCGGCAAGCTGAGCGGCAGCCGCTGGGGCCTGAAAGGCAGCGAGGATCTCGGCGGCGGCCTGCAGGCGGTGTTCACGCTCGAAGGCGGCTTCCGGCCGAGCGACGGCGGGCTCGGTCAGGGCGGCCGCCTGTTCGGCCGCTCCGCGTACGTCGGCCTGAACCAGACCGGTGTCGGCACGCTGACGTTCGGCCGCCAGTACGAGCCGATCACCGACCTCGTCGCGCCGTACTCGGGATCGGGCTTCTGGTCGCCGGCAACCCACGTCGGCGACAACGACAACCTGAACCAGAGCTTCCGCATCAACAACGCGGTGAAGTTCCGCAGCGCGACGATCGCCGGCTTCACGGCCGACGTGCTCTATGCATTCAGCAACCAGGCGAACGGCGGTGCGGGCACCGGTTTCTCGAACAACAACGCATGGGGCGTAGCGGCGAACTACGTGAACGGCCCGTTCTCGGCGGGCGCGGGCTACGTGCGGCTGAATCATCCGAACGCGACGTCGAACACGAGCGGAGCGGTGGGAGGCGCGACCACGACGACCGGCAACGACTACAGCGGCGCGTTCTTCTACGGGCTGAACGGCGGCGTGCGCAAGCAGCAGATCGGCGTCGCGGGCGCGAACTACGCGCTCGGCCGCACGACCCTCGGCTTCGCGTGGAGCCATACGCAGCTCGACTATGTCGACGGCTCGTCGCGCAAGTTCAACAACTACGACTTGAACGGGCGCTACCAGATCACGCCGGCGACGACGCTGATCGGCGTCTACACGTTCACCGACGGACGCGCGAGCGGCTTGCCGGGCACCGGCGGCCAGACGCTGAAGCCGCGCTGGCACCAGTTCACGCTCGGGTTCGACTATGCGCTGTCGAAGCGCACCGACATCTATCTGTCCGGCATCTACCAGCTCGCGGCAGGCGATGCGAGCACCGCGACCTCGGGCGGCTATCGCAAGATCGCGGCGATCGCGAACATCGGCAGCGCGTCGTCGACGAACCGTCAGGTCGCCGTCGTCAGCGGGCTGCGCGTGAAGTTCTGAACCTGCATGCAACGTAACACGCGCGCGGTGCGATAAGCAAAGCGGGAATCGTTGTTTGTCGCGTCGCGCGCGGTTGCCGACAATGTCCGTTTTTCCGGATGCTGCCGCGCCGCGCGCGGCATGGCCTCGCCGATGACCGATACCTCTTCCCGCCCACGCCGCACCGGCCGCCGCACGGCATTGCGCCGGCTCGTCGGCGGCTCGGCCGCCGCGCTGCTGCCGGCAAGCGGCGCGCTCGCGAGCCAGACGCTCGCGCCGCTCGACGTGCCGCCGTGGACGCGCACGCCGGGCGCACCGTTGCTGTCGCCGCCTTACGGCGTGCCGGGCGAGCACGAACGCGACGTGATCCGGCGCAGCGCGCGCGCGCCGGCGCTGCCCGGCTCCGGCTCGTCGATGACGCCGCTCGCCGACCTGTTCGGCGACATCACGCCGAACGGCCTCGTGTACGAACGCCATCATGCGGGCGTGCCCGATATCGACGCGCAGCGCCATCGCGTGGTCGTGCATGGGCTCGTGCGCGAGCCGCGCGTCTTCACGGTCGACGACCTGCTGCGCTTTCCGTCCGAATCGCGAATCCACTTCCTCGAATGCTCGGGCAACACCGGCAGCGAATGGAACGGTCCGAGCGGGCTGCCGGTCCAGTTCACGCACGGGCTGCTGTCGTGCTGCGAATGGACCGGCGTGCGGCTGTCGACGCTGCTTGACGAAACGGGGATCGACCCGGACGCGCAATGGCTGCTCGCGGAAGGCGCGGACGGCGCGGCGATGACGCGCAGCCTGCCGCTCGACCGCATTCTCGAGCGCGCGCTGGTCGTCTATGCGCAGAACGGCGAGCGGCTGCGCCCCGAAAACGGTTATCCGGTGCGGTTGATCGTGCCGGGGTTCGAAGGCAACACGAACATCAAGTGGCTGCGGCGGCTGAAGCTGGTACGCGCGCCGGAGATGACCCGCGAGGAAACGTCGAAATACACGAGCCTGCTGCCGAACGGGTGCGCGCGCCAGTTCGTGTTCGAGATGGACGCGAAATCGGTGATCACGCGCCCGTCGGCCGGCCACCGGCTCGCGTCGCGCGGCTACTACCCGATCAGCGGCTATGCGTGGTCCGGACGCGGCAGGATTCGCGCGGTCGACGTGTCGACCGACGGCGGCCGCACGTGGCGCGCCGCACGGCTCGCCGGCGACGTGCGCGATCGCGCGCTGACGCGCTTCGAGGCCGACTGGGTCTGGAACGGCGAGCCGGCCGACCTGCAGAGCCGCGCGACCGACGAAACGGGCTACGTGCAGCCGACCCGCGACGCGCTCGTCGCCGCGCGCGGCGTCAACTCGCAATACCATTACAACGGCATCCAGAACTGGCGCGTCGGCGCGGACGGCGAGGTGCGCAATGCGTAGGCCGCTTGCAAGTCTGCTCGTGTCGTACGCCGCCGTGCCGGCGGCGATCAGCGCGATCGCGTGGCCGGCCTTCGGCGCGGGCTTCGGCCTCGGACAGCCGATCGACCGCGCGGCGATCGCGGCCTGGGACATCGACGTCGCGCCCGACGGCAGCGGCCTGCCGCGCGGCGCCGGCACGGTCGCGCGCGGCGCGCACGTGTTCGCGGACAAATGCGCGATGTGTCACGGTGCCAGCGGCCAGGGCGGCGTCGGCGATCCGCTCGCCGGCGGCAGCGGTTCCCTGGCCGGCGCCAAGCCGAAGAAAACGGTCGGCAGCTACTGGCCGTATGCGACGACACTGTTCGATTACATCCGCCGCGCGATGCCGTACAACGCGCCGCAATCGCTGAGCGCGGACGAAGTCTATGCGGTCACCGCGTACGTGCTGCACCTGAACGGCATCGTGCCCGACGACGCGACGCTCGACGCCCGCACGCTGCCGCGCATCCGGATGCCGAACCGCGACGGCTTCGTGCCCGACCCACGGCCGGGACGGCTGTGACGCGACACGGCGCATGTGCCGACATGCGTGAACCCGGCGCGTGCCGGTTGCCGGAACCGCACGTGCAATGCTTTCGCTCGACGCCGGCGCGCGTCGCATGGAGTCCATCTTGACTGACACGTCCGCCGCTACGCAGGCCGATGCCGCGTTCATGCCGACGCCGTTCGTCGACGTCCGCTCACCGGCCGATTTCCCCGACAGCCCCGCGTCGCGCGTGCTTGCGCAGCCGCTGATGCTCGGCCTGTTCCTGCCGATCCAGGCCGGCGGCTGGAGTGCATCGACGCTGCCGCGCACGACCGACTGGACGTTCGACTACAATGCCGCGCTCGTCGCGCGCGCCGAGGTGCTGGGCTTCGATCTCGTGTTCGCGCTGTCGCAATGGCTGCCGAAAGGCGGCTACGGCTACGGCGGCGGCGAGCGTCGCGATCGTGTCGAACAGATCGACCAGCGTGCCGCCGAGGCCGCCGCGTTCGACCGGAATCCGCAGCACGCCGAGCGACGAGCGGCGAAACAGCTCGAAGCCTTCGAACGGCAGTTCGCGGCGCGCCTCGCGTTGCGCGGCGTCGCGCCCGATCTCGGTCGCGAGTTCAGGCAGTGCGGCAAGCGCGGCACGCAGCGCCTCGCGCGCTTCGGCGCCATGACGGGCATTCATTCGGCAGTCCCTCTTCCAGGAATAACGACGGCTCACGCACGATTGCGTTAGCCGTCGCCGCAGCCCGCAGGCGGCATCGAAAAGTATAGGGACGCATCCGCCGCGCGTGAAAAACCGATTTCAGCTTTGATTGTGCGTGCGGCGGGAATATGCACGCGTGCTTGCCCGGCTAGGCGCGAGTCAGTGCTGGATGCCCCAGCGGCGCACCGTCACGCGCTCGAGCGTATCGAACACGAGATGCTCGACCAGCAGCCCGATCACGATGACGGCCGCGAGGCCCGCGAACACGCGATCGGTATACAGTTCGTTGCGATTCTGGAAGATGTACCAGCCGAGTCCGCCCTGCCCGGCGCTCGCACCAAACACGAGTTCCGCGGCGATCAGCGTGCGCCACGCGAACGCCCAGCCGACGCGCAGTCCCGACAGGATCGACGGCAGCGCGGCCGGCACGAGGATCAGCGCGATCTGCCGCAGGCCGGTGAGGCCATAATTGCGCCCGGCCATCTTCAGCGTGGCCGGCACGCCGGCGAAACCCGTGTACATGCTGAGCGCGAGCGGCCACAGCACCGCGTGCACGAGCACGAACAGCAGGCTGCCGGTGCCGAGCCCAAACCACAGCAGCGCGATTGGCAGCAACGCGATCGACGGCAGCGGATTGAACATCGACGTGAGCATCGACAGCACGTCGCGGCCGATGCGCGTCGATACCGCGAACGACGTCAGCACGAACGCGAACAACACGCCGAGTGCATAGCCGCGCAGCAGCACCGACATCGAGATACCCGTTTTCACCAGCAGTTCGCCCGACGCGATGCCCTGCACGAACGCAACGAGCGTCGCGCCGAAGGTTGGCACGAGCAGGTCGTTCGCGACGATGCGCGCGACGATCTCCCACGCGGCGATCAGCACCAGCGCGATGACCGCGCGGCGAAATCCGCTCGCGCCGACAACGCGGCGCGCGAGCGGTACGCGCGCCGCACGCTCGGCCTCGGGTGATGCGTCGAGCGCGTGCACATATTCGGCACGCACGGGCGGCAGCGGCGGGAGGACAGGATCGACCGTGCTCATGATGCGGTTGCCTCCGTGGCCGGTGCCGGACCCGTTTCGTTCGCGACGTCGGCATCGAACAGCAGATGATGGATGCGAGCGACGCTTGCGCGGAAGTCGCCGCTGCCGACGCTGTCGAGCGTGTAATCGTGGCTGTTGAGCTCCGCGCGCACGCGGCCCGGATGCGGCGACAGCAGCAGGATCCGGTTGCCGACCACCAGCGCCTCCTCGATCGAGTGCGTGACGAACAGCAGCGTAAAGCGGAATTCGTCCCACAGGTGCAGTAGTTCTTCCTGCATCTTGCGGCGCGTGAGCGCATCGAGTGCGGCGAACGGTTCGTCCATCAGCAGCACGCGCGGCTGCATCGCAAGCGCACGCGCGATCGCGACGCGCTGCTTCATGCCGCCAGACAGCGTATGCGGATACGCATCGGCGAATGCGGCGAGCCCGACCTTGTCGAGATAGTGCAGCGCGCGCTCGCGTGCTTCGGCGCGCGACAGCTTCGCGGCCGCGCGCAGCGGAAACGCGACGTTTTCGACGACCGTCTTCCACGGCGGCAACTGGTCGAACTCCTGGAACACGACGATGCGGTCGGGGCCGGGCCCGTGCACGGGCCGGCCGTCGAGCGCGATCGAACCCGACACGGGCTCGATGAAGCCGGCGATCGCCTTCAACAACGTGGACTTGCCGCAACCGGACGGGCCGAGCAGCACCAGACGGTCGCTGCCGTACACGTCGAAACTGACCTGATGGGTCGCGCGGACGATCCGTGGGCCGGCCCGGTATTCGATGCTCACACGATCGATCGCCAGCAAGCGCTCGCTGTGCGCCCTGGCCGCGGTGGCCAGCGGCACCGGTGCGGCGCGTGCGTCGGTGACGGGATGAGCGGCCGGCGCGGCCGTGCCGCGCGCGGTGTACGGCGGCAAGCCGATTCGGGGGGAAGTGGCGTTCACGATCGAAACTCTTGCAGGCAAAGCATCAAGATACGGCGGCGCGGCGCGCGACCCAACCAACGATTGCGCATATCGAAACCGCGCCGACGCATAAGCGTCGATCGCGACGCGGGAACGCCGGCGGCGGTGCCGCTCAACTGCCGCCGGCCGTCGCCGGATCGTCGAAGAAGTAGTCGCGCCACGACTTCGGTTCGTTGCGGATCGCCCCGGTGCGATACATGAACTGCGCGAGCTTCAGCGTGTTCTGCGGCGCCGTCTTGAACTGCACCTGCGGATTGTGCAGGATCTTCACCAGCAACGCGCGATCGATCTTCGATCCGTTCACGCGGATATAGGTGTCGGCCGCACGCTCGGGATCGGCCGCGATCTGGTGCGCGGCGTCGGCGAGCGCGGCGACGAATGCACGGTACGTCTTCGGATTCTCGTCGCGGAATTTCTCCGTTGCATACAGCACCGTCGCGGAGCTCGGGCCGCCGAGCACGTCGTACGAATTCAGCACGATGTGCGCGTTCGGATTGCCCGCGAGTTCCTGATCCTGAAACGGCGGATTGCCGAAGTGGCCGGTAATCACGTTGCTGTTCGCGAGAATCGCGGCCGTTGCGTCAGGATGCGGAATCGCCTGCGTGAGCGCATCGAGCTTGTCGAACTGCTTGTCGCCCCACTGCTTCGCGGCCGCGTACTGCAGCACGCGCGACTGCACCGACACACCGACGGCCGGCACCGCGATGCGGTCCTTCGCGCTCAGGTCGGCGATCGTCTTCACGTTCGGATTGCTGCTGACGAGGTAGTACGGGAAATTGCCGAGCGACGCGACGCCCTTCACGTTCTGGCGGCCGCGCGTGCGGTCCCAGACGGTCAGGAGCGGCCCGACGCCCGCGCCCGCGATGTCGACCGCACCCGACAGCAGCGCGTCGTTCACGGCCGCGCCGCCGGACAGCCGCACCCAGTCGACCTTGATGTCGACGCCGGCCTTGCGGCCTTCCTTCTCGATCAGCTGCTGGTCGCGCGCGACGTTCAGCATGAGATAGACGACGCCGAACTGCTCGGCGATACGGATACTGCCTTCTGCGTGCGCGGCTTGCGGCGTGCCGGCGGCGGCGAAGGCCAGCGCGGCGGTGAGCGTGGCGGCCAATGCGCGGCGCGCGGACAGGGTCGTGCGGCGCAGGGCCGGCGAAAGCGGAAACGACATCGAAACTCCGGTGGAATCCAGTGGAAATGAAGCGGCGTAACGAAGACGCCGCGCTCAGAACGGCGCGTCGCCTTCGATCGTCGTGCGGTACAGCTTGCGACGCAGATGGTCGGGCGTGCCAGCTGCGAGGTGCATCAGCGAGCGGTTATCCCAGAACACGAGATCGTGATCGCGCCACTGATGGCGATACAGGTACTCGGCGCGCACGCTGTGCGCGAACAGCTCGTCGAGCAGCGCGCGGCTTTCGTCTTCGGGCAAATCGACGATGCGCGTCGTGAAATGCTCGCTCACGAACAACGCCTTGCGGCCGGTTTCCGGATGCGTGCGCACGACCGGATGCACGACCGCCTTGACCTGCGCGATCTGTTCGGCCGACAGGTTCGGCCGCCACGGGCTGCGTGCCTGCAACTCCGCATAGCGCGCGAGGTACGTATGCTCGGCGCGGCGTCCTTCGACCGCGCGGCGCAGGTGCGCGGGTAGCGTGTCCCATGCGAGATGCATGTTCGCGAACAGCGTGTCGCCGCCTTCGGCCGGCAACTCCTGCGCATGCAGCAGCGAGCCGAGGCTCGGCTTTTCCTTGTACGACAGGTCAGAGTGCCAGAAATGGCCGGCGTCGCCGAGCCCGATCGGCTTGCTGTTCTCGACGATGTTCGACACGATCAGCACTTCCGGATGCCCGGGCAGCGCGAACTGGTGCAGCACGTGGATCTGCAGCGACCCGAAGCGGCGGCTGAACGCGATGTGTTCTTCCGGCGTGATGCGCTGGTCGCGAAACACCAGCACGTGATGGTCGAGATGCGCGCGGTGGATGCGCGCGAAGCCGGCCGCGTCGAGCGGTTTCGACAGGTCGAGCCCGACGACTTCGGCGCCGAGCGGCGCATCGAACGGGACAATGTCGAACCGCTGTGCGCCGGCCTCGGGAACGGGCGCGGGCCGATGGCCGGCGGACGTCGGCGCGGCGGCTTGGATGGCGGGAGTCGTCACGGTACAGCCCTTGATTCGGTGAAAATGCGAATCTACGAGCGCGTGCCGGACGGCGTCAACGAAGCGATTCCGATACGTTTATCTGCTGCAGCGATAAAGATCGCTGCTCGGGCGGCGGGCGCGCAGGACGGGCCGTCCACCACTCGCCGGCCGCCCATTACCCGCGACTCGGGCCCCGCCACCGCGCGCGCAGCGCCGAAAATCATATTCGCGAAGTGCGACTTGCCGCCGTCGGCCGGGCCCGCGATCGCGACGATCTCGCCGCGCCGGACATCGAGGTCGGACGGCGTACTGGCCGGCGTCAGCCGGATGCACCGCATGCCGGAGGCCGCGTCCGGCTCGTGCGACGCGGTGCGGGCTGGCGCCGGCTCGCGCGTTTTCGGCAACGGCGGTCCGATCATCGCCTCCACCGCCGCATCGAAATCGACGGGCGCGGGCAGATCCGCGACGATCCGGCCGTCGCCGACGATCGCCACGCGATCGGCGATCCGGCGCAAATCGCCGAGCCGATGCGACACCAGCAGGATTGCCATGCCATCGCCGCGCAACGCGTCCAGCAGCGCGAAGGGCCGCTCCGCCTCGGGCGCGGACAAACTGGCGGTCGGCTCGTCGAGTATCAGCAGCGACGGCTGCCCGCCCAGCACACGCACCAGCGGCACGGCCAAGTCGACGTCGAGCCCGACCCGCTCAGCGAGCGGTCGCCCCGTGGGCCGCCGAGCAGCCGAAGTCGCACGCCACGGTGACGCCAGATCGCACAGCCGGTCGAGCAACAGGTTGTCGGCGATTGACAGCGCCGGCAACCGACTGCTGCACGGACGCGATGCCGAGCCACTTGGCCGCGTGCGGCGACGCCGGTCGATACGGTTTAGGCCGCGCAGCGTCAGCGTGCCGCCGTCCCGGCCGCAGTACGCCGCCCAGGATCTTAACGAACGTCGACTTGCCGACGCCGTTCGCGCCCATCAACGCGACGACTTCGCCCGCGTCGATCGACAGGTTCGGCGCCGACAGCGCGACGGTCGCATCGAAACGCTTCGCGATGCCGGCAGCGCTCAGGACGGGCGGCAACGCCGATCGACGTGATCGATCGTCACGCGTCGTACCGGCGGGCACGGCACGGTCGCGACCGGAACAGCACGTGATGGTTCATGTCACGCAAAGTCATACCGGGTCGACCGGCGCGTCAGCGTCAGTCGGATGCGGATTGCCGGAACGACGCACCATGCGCGGTGTCCGGCAGGCGGTCGCGGCCGGTCAGCCGCGAGCGGAAGGTGCCGGCCGGCGCCGTCGTCCGGTACAGTCCGCGCTTTTTCAGTTCAGGCACGATCAGTTCGGCGAAATCGTCGAGCGTGCCGGGGCTGATCAGCGGATTGAGCATGTAGCCGCTGGTCGTCGACTGCCGCGCATGCTCGGCGATCTGGTCGGCGACTTCATCGGGCGAGCCGACGAGAATCAGGTCGGTGCCGCGTGTGACGCTCGCGAACTTGCGCCGCACGTCGCCTGCAGTAAGCGGCTTGCCGCTGCCGTCGGGCCGCACGACGTAGGACGTGAGCCCTTCCGTCTGCGTTGTCAGCGGCTCGTCGTCCGCATAGCGGTCGATGTCGATCCCGGTGTCGCCCGCATAGCTGACGAGTTGCGCGTGCTGGTGGTAGTGCTGCTGCAGCGTGTGGTATTTCTCCTTCGCGTCGCTCGACGAGCGCGCGGTCACGATTCGCAACACGGTCAACGACTTCACGTCGTCCGCCGCACGGCCGCGCTCCGTCGCGAGACGGCGAATCTCGTCGAGGCCAGCACGAATCTCGTGCGGATTCGACTTCGCGACGAACACCACCTCCGCGTGCTTCGCCGCGAATTCACGCCCGCGGCCCGACCAGCCGGCCTGGATCAGCACGGGCGAGCGCTGCGGCGACGGCGCACAGACGTGCGGCCCCTGCACGCGGTAGTGCGTGCCTTCGTGCGCGATCGGCCGCACGCGGTCGCCACGCGCATAGTGCGGCGCGTGCTTGTCGGCGACCACCGCATCGTCCGCCCAGCTCCCTTCCCACAGCTTGTACACGACGTCGAGGAACTCCTCCGCGCGCGCGTAGCGTTCGTCGTGGCCGATCATCCGGTCGAGCCCGAAGTTGCGCGCCGCGCTCGTCAGGTAGGACGTCACGATGTTCCAGCCGATCCGGCCGTCGCTCAGATGATCGAGCGTGCTGAAGCGGCGCGCGAGCGCGAACGGATGCTCGTAGGTCGTGCTGGCGGTCACGCCGAACGCGAGCCGCTCGGTCTGCGCGACGAGCGCCGGAATCAGCATCATCGGATCGTTGGCGGGCGACTCGACCGCCCATCTTAGTGCCGCGTCGGCTGACCCGCCATAGACGTCGTACAGGCCGAGCACGTCCGCGAAGAACAGCATGTCGAGATCGGCCTGCTCGGCCGTGCGCGCGAGGTCCGACCAAAACGCGAGCGTATTCGCGCGCAGCCGTTCGTCGGCCGGATGGGTCCACAGGCTCGGCGCGCCGCCACAGCCGACGCTGGCTTGTTCATACAGGGAAAACAACAAGGGGCGAGGATCAGACATCGTCAGGTTCGTTACCAGGGCAGGAATCAGTTGGGGGCCGCCCACGCGTCCGGCGACGCGCGGCGGCGGCGTACGGGGACGCGAGCGTCGGGGGTGCGCGTCAGATGGCGATTGACATGCTTCTCGAGACGAGCGGCCGGGATGGTGAGCAGCGCGACCAGCACGACATAGACGACAGCCGCGCCGACCAGCGGCTCGTACACGCGCAACGTCTCGAAGCGCAGCGTATTGGCCGTTCCCATTACGTCGAACACCGTCACGGTCGACGCGAGGACGGTCGATTTCAGCAGCAGGATCGCCTCGCCGGTGAGCGCGGGCAGCGCGAGCTGCCACGCGCGCGGGCCGACGATGCGGCGCAGCACCTGCACGCGCGTCATGCCGTACGCGTGCCCGGCTTCGATCTCGCCGGCCGGCACGCCGGCGATCGCGCCACGCAGGATCGTCGCGACATACGCGCTCTCGTTCACGCTCAACGCGACGATCGCGTACCAGAACGCGTCACGCAGCAGCGGCGACGCCCAGCTGTCGCGCATCCATTCGCGCGGGACGATCTGCCCGAATCCGTAGTAAAGCAAATAGAGCTGAACGAGCAGCGGCGTGCCGCGAATCAGCATGAGCCAGCCGCGCGACGACCAGCGCAGCGGCGCATGGCGCGCGCCGGCGGCGAGCGCGAGCGGCACGCCCAGCAGCACGCTGGCCGCGCCAGACACAAGCGTCAGCGCGAGCGTCGTCGGCACCGCGGCGAGCAGCTTCGGCATCACCGTGTCGAGCAGGAATGGCAGCGAGAAGATCATGCGGTTGCGTACCTCGTGCCACGGTTCGCGTGGCGCTCGAGCGCCGCGAAGAGGCCCGTCGACGCGATGCTGAGCAACAGGAACAGCGCGGCCGTGACGAGATAGAAGAATACGTAGTGACGCGTCGCGCCGGCCGCGAGCTGGCTCGCCTTCAGCAGATCCGTGAACGAGCCGAGCACGCTGATGAACGACGCATCCTTGGTCGCGTTCAGCCACACGTTGCCCGTGCCCGGCAACGCGAGCCGCGCGGCGGCCGGAAGCCGGATGCGCGTAAACGTCTGCCACGGCGTCATCCCGTACGCGTGCGCGGCTTCGATCTGCCCGGTCGGCACGTTGACGAGCGCCGCGCGGAAGATGTCGGTCAGATACGCACCCTGGATGAAACCGAGCGACAGCGCCGCGACGAGGAACGGCGGGAACGCGAAGCCGTCGGGCACCAGGCCGCCGCGGTGCAGCGCGACCTCGACGGCAGGCGCGAGCGCATAGAACGCGAGCAGCAGGCACAACAGCTCGGGCAGCGCGCGCACCAGCGTCGTGTAGAGCCGCGCGAGCCACGCGAGCGGCGCGTGGCGCGACAGCTTGCCGAGCGCGCCGGCGATGCCGAGCAGCACGCCGGTGCCGAACGACGCTGCCGCGACGCCGAACGTCAGCGCGAACGCGCCCGCGAACACGCGGCCATAACCGCCGTCGCCGAATGCGAGCAACGCGAGCAGCGAATCGTCCGCGGCCATCGCGTCAGCGGCCCTTCTCGATCGTGCCCTTCAGGTTCGGATAGCGGGCGGTGATCGCATCCCACGTGCCGTCCTGCTGCAGTTGCGCGATTGCGGTCGACAGCTTGCCGCGCAGCGCATCGCCTTGGCGCACGCCCGCACCGATGCCGAGGCCCAGCACCGGATTGTCCGCGCAGGTCGCCTTGACTTCGAAGTCCTTGCCGTCGCGCGACGCGAGGAATGCCGTGAACAGCCCCTTGCCTTCCTGCACGTAGTCGACCCGGCCGGACACCAGATCCGCGAGCGCGTTGTCGAACTTGTCGAAGGCCTTGATCTGCGCGTCCGGCTTGAAGCGGGAGTCGAGGAACGCCGAGAAGTTCGTGCCGGCCTCGACGCCGATCACGCGGCCCTTGAAGCTCGCGGGCACCGCGCAATCGACGCGGCGCCGGTCGCTTTTCGCGCCGACGAACACCGTCGGCGACTCGTAATATGCACGGCTGAAATCGATCGCCTTCTGCCGTTCGCCCGTAATCGTCATCGACGACCAGATCACGTCGATCTTGCGGTTCTGCAACGCCGGAATCAGGCCGTCCCACGCAATGTCGGTGAGCTCGCAGCGTACGTTCAGTTTGCCGCACGCGGCATCGAGCAGGTCGATTTCCCAGCCCTTCCACTTGCCGGCCGCGTCCTTCGAGAAGAACGGCGGATACGACTCGGCGTCGATGCCGACGCGCAACGTCGGCTGGGCTGCATGGGAAGTCGGCACGAGGCCGAGCACGAACAGCGCGGCCGCGGCACTGCGGACCCTGGAACGCATCAAACGATTCATGTGGGGAATTTCTGAAATAACGTCGAAACGACCGGCGTCGCAGCCGGCAGGAGGCCAGACTGTAATGCGCGCGCAAGCGTGTACCAAATGGTTATTTTTTCGATGGATATCTGTTCGCGCGATATGGCGGAACGGCGCACCGTCGAATGTGAAGCACGGTGCATCGTTCGCGCGCTCGCCCACTCACGCCTCCGCGGTTTCGCGCTGCAACGCCGGCAACTCGAGATTCGCGCGGAAATCGCCGCCCACATAGTCGGTATCGATCAGATCACGACGGCGCGGCTCGGGCAGCAACCCGTTGAGCAGCAGGTCTTCCTGGTCCGGCTGGCCGAGCCCGTGCAGCGACAGCACGTCGACGAGTCCTGCGCGATAGCACGTTTCGATCGCATCGGCGAGCTGCTCCGGCGTACCGGCGACGGACCAGTGGCCGGTCTCCTGCGCACGGATGATCAGCTCGCGCAGCGTCAGCCTCTGGCGTGCGTAGCCGACGAAGATCGCCACGCGTCCGCGCCAGCGGTTGCGCGCTATCGATCGCCGTCAGCAGCGATTCCGGCAACGGCCGGTCGAGCGGCAGCTCGCGCAGGTCGACGCCACCGCCGAGCATGTCGGCGAGCTTCAGCCTGCCCTGTTCCTCGTCGATGCGCTCATGCTTGTCACGCAACTGTCGCGCGGCATCGGATTCGCCAATCACCGAATGGAACGAGTTCATCACGAACGGCAGCCGGTCGCCGCGGCCGAATGCGACGGCCCGCCGAGATTGAACGCGGCGCCAAGCACTGCCGGGGCCGCGGGGGGCTGCGCGCGCATTCGTAATCGGTGCCGCCGAGCCGCACGGCGCGGCCGGACAACGGATTCGTGAAGGTCGTTGCGGCATACGCAGGCGGAAACCCTCCGCCACATCGCCATTCCGGCCGTGCGAGCGTCGTGTTCCTCTGCGTAAATCTGAGGATTAGATAACGGTATGAGAATTTCTTGGTTCCTGGATGCGTTCCACATCCCGAAAATACAGGCTCCCGACAACCGGGCGCGCGGCGCTCCGCCCCGCGTCGCTCAAACAACGCTCATCATTCCCATGTTCAGCAGATCGTTTCGCACTACGTCGGGCCACGCGCTTTTCCTCGCCGCCCTCCTTTCCGCTTTTTCCGGTGTCGCTCGCGCGGACAGCACGCTCGATCGCATCCATCAACGTCACAAGATCTCGATCGGCGTGATTCTGTCGGGCCCGCCGTTCGGCTCGCTCGATCCCGCGACGCAAAAACCGGTCGGCTTCAACGTTGATCTGGCGAACGACGTCGCGAAACGGCTCGGTGTCGACGCCGAGCTGACACCTGTGCAGCCGTCGAACCGCGTGCAGTTCCTGCAGCAGGGCAAGGTCGACGCGCTGATCGCCAACATGGAGCTGACGACGGAGCGCGCGGAGATACTGTCATATGCGCCGACGCCGTTCGAATCCATCGGCGGCGCGCTGATCGCGCGCAAGGACAGCGGTATCAAGTCCTGGGGCGACTTGCGCGGCAAGCCGGTCTGCGTGTCGCAAGGCAGCAACTACACGAAGCCGCTCGCGACCGAATACGGTGCGCAGGTGAAGGCCTTCCGCGGCCAGCCGGAATCGCTGCTCGCACTTCGCGGCAACAACTGCGTGGCCGCCGTGCACGTCGCGCCGACGTTGCGTATGCTCGTCGCGCGCAACCCCGACTGGAAGGACTATACGACACCGCTGTCGACCGACCTGATTCCGTCGCCGGCGGTGATTTGGGTCCGCAAGGGCGAGACCGATACGCAGAGCGCGCTCGACCGGATCGTCCAGGACTGGCACCGCAGCGGCTGGCTGCTCGACGTCGAGCGCAAGAACGGAATGACGCCGTCGCAAGCCGTGCTCGACCTGCACGCGAAGCTCAAGGCGCAACGAACATGACGGCGGCCGCCGCCGTCGATGCGCTCCGCAAGCTCGGCCTCGATTACAGCTTCGTGCTCGCCCCGGACGAGCGCGCGTCGTTTGTGCACGGGATGGGCGTGACGCTCGAACTGTCGATCGCGACCGCGCTCGGCAGCCTCGCGTGCGGCGTCGTGCTCGCAGCGTTGCTGGTGTCGCCGAGCGCAGCGCTCGCACGCCCTGCACGCGCATTCGTCGAGGTCACCCGCAACACACCGACGCTCGTCCAGTTGTTCTGCGCATTCCTCGTCGTCAACATGCTGATCAGCGCCGCACTGCGCGATTTGGGCGGCAATCCACTGACGCCGTTCATCTGGAGCGTAATCGTGATCTCGCTGCACAAGGGCGCGTTCCATGCGGAAGCGCTGCGCGCCGGCCTCGAAGCGGTACCGCGCGCGACGCTCGAGGCAGCGCAGTCGCTCGGCTACAGCCGCCGCCAGCGGCTCTGGCACGTGCAACTGCCGCTCGCGGTGCGCTTCGCGCTGCCCGCGCTCGTCAACAACCTGGTTGACCTCGTGAAGATGACGACGGTCGCCTCGGCGATCGCCGTCGGCGACGTCACCTATGCGTCGATCATGATCTGGACGCAGCGCGACAATGTGCTTGAGTTGATGATCCTGATCCTGCTCTTCTTCGGCGCGCTCACGTTCACGGTCAACCTCGCCGGACGTTGGCTGGAACACCGTCTGAGGATACCCGGCTATGGCCATTGACATGCGCGCACAGCCCGCGCGCCTCGTGCGATGGCGCGCCGTCGCGGCAACACTGGCCGCGCTGGCCGTGGTCGCGCTGGCCGTCGCGGGTCGCCGTCACCCGACCCTCGTCGCGCTCGCCACGTGGCTGCCGGTGCTCGGCAAGGCGATGCTGGTCAACATCAGCATCAGCGCGATCGCGATCGCAATCGGCACGCTCGCCGGCCTCGTACTCGGCCCGCTGACGCTGTCGCGGCTCGGCATCGCGCGCGTTATGGCACGCGCGTACGTGCAGTTGTTCCGCAACGCGCCGCTTCTCGTGCTGATCTATTTTTCGACCTACGTATTCCCGTTCGAAATCAGGTTCGGCCATGCGTCGCTGCCGTTTCCGGACTGGTTCAAGGTAACGCTCGGCCTCGCGCTGCCCGCGAGCGCGAACTTCGCGGAAATCTTCCGTGGCGCGATCCAGTCGATTCCGCATGCGCAGTGGGACGCCGCACGTTCGCTCGCGTTCAGCCGCGTGCAAGTGTTCCGCTGGATCATCCTGCCGCAATGCGTACGCCGCATGCTGCCGCCGTGGATGAACCTGTATGCGAGCATTGCGATGGCCACCGCGCTCGCGTCGCTTGTCGGCGTGCACGACCTGCTCGACACCGCGCAGGTCGCGAGCAACACCGTCGCGCGTGCCGACTTCACCGTCGTCGTCTATTTCACGGTACTCGGCCTGTTTTTCGTGTACTGCTACCCGATCGCCCGTTTCACCCGCCTTCTCGAAAGACGTCATGCATTCCACTGAAACTCCGCGCAGCGCGGACGAGCCGCTCGTCCGCCTGCGCGACGTGCATCTGTCCTACGGCACGACGCCCGTGCTGCGCGGCATTGATCTCGACGTGCACCGCGGCCAGGCCGTGTCCATCATCGGTCCGTCCGGCTCCGGCAAATCGACGATCCTGCGTTGCATCACCGGGCTGTTGCGGCCGCAGCGCGGTCTGATCGACGTCGACGGCACGCGCGTCGACCTGCTCGCATCGGAGCGCGACGAAATCGCGCTGCGCAAGCGGGTCGGCTTCGTGTTCCAGCAATACAACCTGTTTCCGCACCTGAGCGTGATCGACAACCTCGTTGTCGCCCCGGTCCGGATTCTCGGCCGCGATCGCATCGATGCGGTGCGCACCGCACACGCACTGCTCGAACGCGTGCGCCTCGCGGACAAGGCGCATGCGTACCCGGGCGAGCTGTCGGGCGGCCAGCAGCAGCGCGTCGCGATCGCCCGCGCGCTCGCGATGCAGCCTGACCTTATCCTGTTTGACGAAGTGACGTCCGCGCTCGATCCGGAAACCGTCGGCGACGTGCTGTCGGTGATTCGCGATCTCGTGCGCGACGGCATGACGTGCGTGCTGGTCACACACGAAATGCGGTTCGCCGAGGAAATCAGCGACGTGGTCTACTTCACCGAGGCGGGCGTGATCGTCGAGCACGGGTCGTCCACGCAACTGTTCCGCGCGCCGCAAAGCGCGCGCACACGGACTTTCCTCGCACATGCGCTCGGGCCGGCCAGCAGCCCGCACGCAAGCCGCGACAGGGCGCCGGTCGCACTTGACCTGACGCGCTTCGCGGTCTGATTCAACGCGCTGCGTAGCGGCTCGGCGGGCGCGCGAGCCCGAGATGGTCGCGCAGCGTCGTGCCCTCGTACTCGGTGCGGAACAGGCCGCGCCGTTGCAGCTCCGGCACGACATGCTCGACGAAATCGTCGAGTCCGCCCGGGAAATATGGCGGCATGATGTTGAAGCCGTCTGCGGCGCCACCTTCGAACCATTCCTCCAGCGCGTCTGCAACCTGCGTCGGCGTGCCCCACACTATCCGGTGCCCGCGTGCGCCGGCGACGAGATAGTAGAGTTCGCGCAGCGTGAGGTTTTCACGGCGCGCGAGATCGGTAAGCAGTTTCGCGCGGCTCTTCAACTGATCGGATTCGGGCAGGTCGGGCAGCGGACCGTCGAGCGGATACATCGAAACGTCATGGCCGATACGGTCGGACAGCAGCGTCAGCGCGCCCGACGTATCCGTCCATTGCTGGAGCTGCGCATATTTGTCCTTGGCCTCCTGCTCGGTGCGGCCGATCACCGGAAATACGCCCGGCATCACGGCAAGTGCGTCCCAGGCGCGGCCGTATGCCGCGAGCCGCCCCTTCAGGTCGCGATAGAAAGCCTGCGCTTCCTCGAGCGTCTGCTGCGCGGTGAACACGACTTCCGCGGTGCGTGCGGCAAGCTCCTGGCCGGGGCCCGACGAGCCGGCCTGAATCACGACCGGATAGCCCTGTGGCGGGCGCGACGCATTCAGCGGCCCCTTCACGTTGAAGAAACGTCCAGTGTGATCGAGCGCGTGCACCTTCGCCGGGTCGAAATACACGCCGCGTGCCTTGTCCCTGACGACCGCGTCGTCGTCCCAGCTGTCCCATAGCCCCTTCACGACATCGACGAACTCGCCGGCCATCTCGTAGCGCTGCGCGTGATCGGGATGGTTGCCGCGCGTGAAGTTCGCGGCGGTGCGGTCGTACGAGGTCGTCACGACGTTCCATGCGGCGCGCCCGCCGCTCAGGTGGTCGAGCGACGCGAACACGCGCGCGATATGGTAAGGCTCGCTGTACGTCGTCGACGCCGTCGCCGCGAGGCCGATGTGCTGCGTGTGCATCGCGAGCGCCGACAGCAGGCTCAGCGGCTCGAAGCGCATCGCCATCGACGGATGCGCGTCCGGGCCGCTCGTCAGGCCGTCGGCGAGGAAGACCATGTCGAACTTCGCACGCTCGGCGGTCTGCACGACGCGGCGCAGCAGGTCGAAGTTCTCGCTGCCGGATTCGGCGTCGGGGTGGCGCCAGCCGGCGACGTGGTGTCCGGCGCCCTGGAGAAACAGCCCCAGGCGCATCTGGCGGCGGGAAGGTGTGCTGCGATCGGTGCTCATGATTGAAGCGACGTAAAGGTGTGGAAAAGGCGTGCGAGATCGGCCGTGCTTCGCATCCTGTCGACCAGTTCCGGCACGAACGCGAGCGCGGGATCGTGGGCAGTTGCATCCGCGAACTTCGCGGCGAGATCGTCGGTGCCGACGAGGCGTTCGGTGCGCTGCTGCAGCGTGACGCCGTCGCGCAGCGCGATCTCGACGACCGAGAAGCGCGTCGCGGGATCGGTCGACGCGCGCGGCGCGGCAGCGTCGTGACGCCGCGTGACACGGCCGGCAAGCGCGATCAGGTCGTCGCGCACGGGCACGTCGGCGAACGTCGCGACGCCAGGCGGCCCGTCCGTCAGTGCGGCGGCCACCGCGTACTCCACGCTGAAGCGCGCTTCGAGGCCGGTTGCCGGCAGCCGGTTCGACAGCGGCGTGTCGCCGCCTGGCGGGAAGGTGACCACGATGCCATCGATGTCCGCCGGCGCGATGCGGTGGCGAGCGCGCAGATCGAGCGCGGCCTGCACCGCGTAATGGGTTGCCGTGCAGCACGGCCACGGCTTGAAGTACAGGCCGGGCGACACGATCTGCCACGGCGCGCCCCAGTCGGCCAGAACGCGCGCCGGCTGCGCCGCGCCGCCGCCGAACACGGCGAAGAATCCTTCCGGGCCGTCAAGTGCGCACGGCGCGCCGGCCAGGCCTGCCTCGGCGAGCTCGGCGGCGAACAGCCCCGCGCGCGCCGCCAGGCCCGCGTGCAACGGCTTGACCTCGCTGCCGAACTGCAGCCGCAGCCCGGCCGATTGCGTCGCGGCAACGCCGAGCGCGTTTTCAGTGGCCGTCGCATCGAGTCCGAGCAGATGTGCCGCCGCGGCGGCCGCACCGAGCGTGCCGAGCGTCGCAGTGTTGTGGAAGCCGAGTTCGTAGTGGCGGCTGCCGAGCGCGAGACCGACCCGCGCCATCGTCTCGACGCCGACGACGTATGCGTCGAGCAGTTCGAGCGCGCTGCGTGAGCGCACCTGCGCGAGCGCGAGCAGCGCCGGCAGCAGCACGGTGCCGGGATGGCCGCGCACGCTGCTGTGCACGTCGTCGTAGTCGAGCGCGTGGCCTGCATAGCCGTTGAGCAGCGCCGCATGTTGCGGCGACGCCGGTGTCGCACTCCCGATCACCGCTGCCGCGCCGGCCGAATCGCGACCGCACACCGCCAGCAGCTTGCGGTAACCGTTATCGCGGGCGCCGGCGAACACGGCGGCAAGGAAGTCGAGCAGGCCGCGCCGCGCGGCAGCTATGGTGGACGGATCACGCGCGGGCTCGGCGCACGCGATCGCCGCGGCCAGCCGGCGCGTGATGCCGCCGGCCGCGCCGTGTGGAATCAAGTGGGAAGACATGTCAGCCGTTGGAAAGTCGCGAATTGCCGCAACGGGCGGCGCAACCGGGAACCTTCCGGTTCCCGCTCGGATGGGAGCGTTGGATACTAGCGAAGCATCCGTGCGCGCCCAACCAATTATTCGAGCTTTCTATATCGCGTATTCGACGTTGCTTGAACGGAGGTAGGTGACTTCGCTCCCATGGCCCGCCCTCGGCAAACAGGGCCAGCCGGAACCTATAACAGGCCGTTGAAATACCCCGGTCCGTCCTGCACGATGTAGGTTCCCGAGATCAAGGAAGAGCAGGCCGATGCGAGACGCGGACGGTTACAACGAATCGTTGTTCAGCACTGTTAACTGCGTAACTGGTCGGTGACGATCTTGCGTGGCGCCGGAAAGCAACGCAGCACACGCTGGAAAAAGCGCTTCGCTGCGGCCTTGTCGCGCCGCTTCTGCAGCAGGTATCCAGCTCGACATCGTGTTCGTCGACCGCCCGCCACAGCAGCCAGGGCTCGCCACGCAGATTCACGAACATCTCGTCCAGATGCCAGGTGCGGCCCGACGTTCGTCGCGCAGCCTTGACCCGCAGGGCGAAGGCCGCACCAAATTTGTCGCACCACCGGCGGATCGTCTCGTAGCTCACGATCACGCCGCGCTCGAACAGCAACTCCTCAATGTCGCGTAGGCTTAGCTGGAAGCGGAAATACCAGCGAACCGCCTGGCTGATGATCGCTGCGGGGAATCGATGGCCGTGGTAGAGCGCTTTCGGTTTCATCGCCCCATCTTACCCAACCACACCCGCCAACGTGACAGCGCCTGTCAGACGGCTCCGCGCATCCGCGCCACACCCGCCGCGCGCACCGCGAACGTCAGGATCACCGCTCCGGCAAGCGCCGACGCGCCCGCGAGCACGAATGCACTCGCATAGCCGCCGCCATACTGCACGAGCCAGCCGGTCAAGCTCGGCGACAGGATGCCCGCAAGGTTCGCCAGCAAGTGAACGAAGCCGCCCGCCGACCCGACGCGTTCTCGCGGCACGATTTCCTGTAGCAGCGACCAGCACGCCTGCGGCGCCATGAACGCGAACAGGCTCGCGATCGCGATCAGCGTCACGGCCGCTCCGAGCGAACTCACGCGCGACGCGAGCAGCACGCAGACGGCCGCAACCGCGAGCCCGACGACGATCACGATCTTGCGCGCGAACAGCACGTCGCCGGTGCGGCGGTAGATGCGATCCGAAACAGTGCCGCCGGCCACGAAGCCGACGGTCGCGCCAAGCCACGGCAGGATGCCGACGACGCTCATCTGCTTGATGTCCAGATGCTGGTAGTCAGTCAGGTAGCTCGGCAGCCACGACAAGAAGAAATACAACACGTAGTTGAAGCTGAAGAACGCGAGCGCGACGCCGAGCACCGGCCGCGACAGCAGATCGCGCAGCAGCGGACGCGCCGCGCGATCGATCGCATGAACGTCGGGCGACACATCGATCATCCGGTCCGAGGCGATCTCGCGCGCCTCGTCCGGCGATACGCGCGGGTGGGAAGCCGGATCGTCGCGGAACAACGTCCACCACGCGGCGAGCCACACGAAACCGAGCGCGGCAATCACGACGAACGATACGCGCCAGCCGAACTGAAGTGCGACCAGTCCGACAATCGGCGCCGCGATCGCCGCGCCGAGCGGCTGCCCCGCATTGGTCCAGCCGACCGCGCGCCCCGCTTCGCGGCGCGGGAACCAGTTCGAGATCGCCTTGTTCGTCGTCGTCCCCATCGGCCCTTCCCCGATCCCGAACGCGACGCGCACGACGAGCAGGTGTGCGAACGAACCGGCCAGCGCGGTCGCGCCGCAGAACAGCGACCACACGCCGGCCGCGCACGCGAACACGCGACGCGGCCCGAAACGGTCCGCGGCCCAGCCACCGATGAAACAGAACACGCAATAACCGATGAAGAAGCTGCTGAACAGGATGCCCATCTGCGCGTCGTCGATGCCGAGCTCGCGCTTGATGATCGGTGCGACGACGGACAGCGCCGCGCGGTCGAGATAGTTGAGCATACCGGCGCCGAACAGCAGTGCGCCGATCCACCAGCGGTAACGCGTTTTCATGTTGTCTCCTGTTGACCGGCAGCGCGTGCGTGCGCGTCAGCCTGGTTTCATGTTTTTCGGTCACGCCGCCGGTACGTCGACAGCGACTTTCCACGCGTGCGTCCGGTACGACACGCGTCCGAGATGCCGGGGGCGCCGCGCGCACCCAGCTGGCACTCAATCGATCGTTGCGCGCGCAATCGCGTTGCGCGCCAGCACCGCTTCGTCCGGAACGAATCCCAGCCCCGGCACGCCGGGCAAGCGCAGCCGCGCGCCCGGCCGCTGCGCGTCGTGCAGCCGCTCGGGCCAGTCGAGATACGGAATTTCCAGCGCGACATCGGCCGGCAGGGTCGCGACGACATGCGCGGTGGCAAGCAGCCCGGCACCGTAATAGAAGCAATGCGGCACGACGCGCACGCCGTGATCCGCAGCGAGCGCGATCACCTCCGCCATGCCGGTCGGTCCTCCGATCTTCGCGATGCTCGGCTGCGCGACGTCGAGCGCGCCATGCTCGAACAGGTCGCGAAAACCCGCGACACCGGACGCGTTCTCGCCAGCCGCAACCGGCACGCCAGTGCCACGCACGCGCGCGATGCCCTGCGCGTCGTCGCATGGCCAGACTGGTTCCTCGATCCAGCCGAGCCGCAGATCGGCCAACTCGCTCACGCGCCCTAGCGCCTCGCTCGTGGTCCATGGGCAATTCACGTCGACCATTAGCTCGCCCCCTGCCGGAAACGCGGCGCGCGCGGCCGCAATCGCCTCGCGCTGCGTCTCGTGCAGCTTGATGCGCCGGAACCCTTCGTCCCACGCGCGCCGCACATGACGGGCGACTTCGACGGGATCGTTGTCGTAGCTGACGAGGCTCGCATACACGTCGATTTCTTCGCGATGGCCGCCGAGCCAGCGATATAGCGGCAAGCCGGCCGCCTGCGCGGCGAGGTCGTGCAGCGCAGTATCGATCGCGGACAACGCGTACAACACCGGCCCCGTCCGCCCGAACGCATGCAGCGCGCGATCGGACGCATCGCGCAATGCGGCGATCCCTTGCCGGGTCGGCTCGAACTCGACGCCCTTGAACCAGCGGCCGACCGGACCCTCAAGCGCGGCGAAGGTGACGGGGTTGACCAGATGGCCGAATGCCTCCCCCCAGCCCGCACGCCCTGCGTCGTCGGTGAGTCGGACCAGCAGCGACTCCATGCAGCGAAGTGTACGGTCGGCGGCGTTGTAGGTATCGGCGGTGGCCGCTTGGGCACCGGTAACGGGAAGGCGGCCCGCGTCGAACGCGAGCGACAGACGGATGACTTCGATGGCGACGATTTTCACGAACGAATTCCCGATGCGACGGATCGGCGGCATCATGCCGGACCATGTAAATTATCAGTCATCGTATGTTTAAAATCGACAGGATGCAAGCAGAATCAAGAATATCCACGCATAATGACGGGTTTTCGGTGCTCCATCTCATAAGACGTCCTATGACAAGTCACGAAATCCTAGCCAATCCGGACAGCCATCGGCGACCCACACGACTGAACCGCCCCGGCGAACCTAAAAAAGTTGGGATTGAAGTGTCGATCTATAAGTCGCTCTCGCCCTCAGTTGGCGGAGCTGACGAGAGTTCACGAGTTAGCAGTAACTGTGGTCACGGTTGGTAGAAACTTCGGACACCAACGCATGAAGTGCTGGTGGCGGAGGGGGTGTCTGTAAGCATGAGCCGAGCGCCGGGGTTCCTGCTATCGGACGCCCCGGCATCAATGAACGGCCACCCCGGTCGCCTTCACAGCGCGTTCGGTGCCGCCCTCCCCTCAAGCACCGCCGCGACGTTGTCGAGCGCGGTAAACCCCATCTGGTCGCGTGTCTCGATCGTCGCGCTCGCCATGTGCGGCGACAGAAACACATTGTCGAGCGTGGCGAAGCGCGGATCGATATTCGGCTCGTTCCGGTAGACGTCGAGCCCCGCGCCGAAGAGCCGATGCGATGCCAATGCATCGTACAGCGCATCCTCGTCGACGAGACTGCCGCGCGCTGCGTTCACGAACACCGCACCGTCGCGCAGCAAGCCGAACTCGCGACGCGTCATCAGCGGCGTGCCGCCGCCCGGCACATGCAGCGTGAGAATGTCGCACAGCGGTAGCAGCGTGTCGAGGTCCGCGCAATAGCGGGCGCCGGCCTCGATCTCCGGCGGTGCGGGCCGCCGGTCGGTATAGATGACCTTCATTCCGAAGCCCCGCGCACGCTGCGCAACTGCCCGCCCGATCCGGCCGAAGCCGACGACGCCGAGCGTCTTGCCGTTCACGCGCGTGCCGAGCATGTCCGTCATGCCGAACGACTTTCCCCAACCGGCGCGTACGATACGCTCGTACTCCGACGCACGCCGGCACGCGGCCAGCATCAGCAGCAGCGTGAAATCGGCCGTGCAGTCGGTGAGCGCGTCGGGTGCGTTGCTGACCACGATCCCGCGCGCACGCGCGGCGCTCACATCCATGTGATCGTAGCCAGCGCTCGCGTTCGCGATGATCTTCACGCTCGGCGGCAACGCCGCGATGTGCTCGGCCTGCAGCCCCGATTTCTTGCCGATCAGCACCGCCGGCGTGTCGTAGCGGTTGCAGAACTCGACGACGGACGGCGCGTCCATGTCAGCGTCGGTTACATAAGCGTTGAAGTCAGCTTCCGCGCGTGCGGCCACTGCGGCCGGCACGCGTCGCGCCACCAGCAGGCGGGTGCGATTGTTGTCAGGCATGGTCTCGTCCTTAGGTCGGAAAACGGAACACAGCCTACGAAGCGCGGTCGACGCGGGTCAATATTGATTGATTCGATCAACATGTTCGCGTGGCATCGAACAGCCGAATTGCCGAACGGTTACGGTCGTGTGGTTCGCGATACGCAGGTACCGTGCCGGCCTCCGCCCGACGCGTCGGCGAACTCAGGAAAACCCTGACACCGCCCCGACCGGACGGGGCAGTTGATATTGATTGAAAGAATCAAGATTGCTGCAGGATCGCCGTCGCGCAATGCTTTTTGCACGTTCAACGAACCGACGACGAGGTCGTGAAAATGCAGGCAGAGAAAAAAATCGCGGCAGTGACGGGTGCCGGTGCCGGAATCGGGCAGGCGGCAGCCGTGGCGCTCGCGCGCACAGGTTTCACCGTGGCACTGCTCGGCAGGCGCATCGATCCGCTGCTCGCGACGAAGGAAATCATCGAGCGCGCCGGCGGTGACGCGGCGGCCATTCCGACCGACGTTTCGGACGAAGCATCGGTCGACGCGAGCTTCGCGCAGATCGCACACGACTTCGGGCGCCTCGACGTGCTGTTCAACAACGCCGGCCGCAACGCGGGTGCGGTGCCACTCGACGACTACTCGCTGCAATTCTGGAACGACGTGATCGCGACCAACCTGACGGGCGTGTTCCTGTGCGCCCGCGCCGCGTGGCGCCAGATGAAGCAGCAAACGCCGCAAGGCGGGCGCATCATCAACAACGGGTCGATCTCCGCGCACACGCCGCGCCCGAACACGATCGCATACACGGCCACGAAGCACGCGGTGCTCGGCATCACGCGCTCGCTCGCGCTCGACGGCCGTCCGTTCAATATCGCATGCGGCCAGATCGACATCGGCAACGCCGCCACGTCGCTGACGGAGCGCATGAACAGCGGCGTGCTGCAGGCCGACGGCCGCGTCGCACCGGAGCCGCGCGTCGACGTCGCGCACGTCGCGAACGCGATCGTGCAGATGGCGAGCCTGCCGCTCGAAGCGAACATTCTGCACATGACGATCATGGCGAGCGCGATGCCGTTCGTCGGGCGCGGCTGACCGGCTGCGCGCGAGCGCGCATGACGACCGCGCGCCGGCCCATCAAATCGAATATATAAGGAGACGACATTGAAAACCGCAGAAGAGCAGGTTTCGGTGATGCGCGATCTCGACGCGCCCGCAGCCCTCGCGAGACGATCGAGGGTGCGCTACGGCGTGCTGTCGATGCTGCTGGTGGCTACCATCCTCAACTACGTCGACCGCTCGGCGCTCGGCATCGTCGCGCCTGCGCTGTCGAAGGATCTCGCGCTCACCCGCGTGCAGATGGGCGAGCTGTTCGCGGTGTTCGGCCTCGCGTACTCGATCGCACTGCTGCCGGCAGGCGTGCTCGCCGACCTGCTCGGCTCGCGCGTAGCGTATGCGCTGTCGCTCGTCGGCTGGTCGCTTGCGACGCTCACGCAAGGGCTCGCGCACGGCTATCACATGCTGCTCGGCTCGCGGCTCGCGATGGGCGCGCTCGAGGCGCCAGCGTTTCCGTCGAACGCGCGCGCGGTGACGATGTGGTTTCCGGTCCAGGAGCGCGGGTTTGCGACGAGTGTGTACGTGATGGGCCAGTACATCGGCACACCGCTCTTCACCGGACTGCTGCTGTGGATCTCGTCGGCGTTCGGCTGGCGTACGGTCTTCTTCGCGACCGGCGCGTTCGGCATCCTGTTCAGCGTTGTCTGGTACCGCCTCTATCGCGATCCGTCCCGGCATCCGCGCGTCAACGCGGCCGAACTACAGTACATCACCGAAGGGCGGCCTGTGGTGACCGCGCGCGACCCGTTCGACTGGCGCATGGCGCTGCGCCTGCTCGGCTACCGGCAGATCCTCGCGATCTGTCTGGGCAAGTTCTGCAACAACACGCTACTGGTGTTCTTCACGACGTGGTTCATGACCTATCTCGTCGAAGAGCGGCACATGTCGATGATCAAGGTCGGCTTCTTCCAGGCGATGCCGTTCATCGGCGCGACGCTCGGGATCCTGATCGCCGGCTATCTGTCCGATCTCTGCATCCGGCGCGGCGTGTCGATGTCGTCGTCCCGCAAGGCGCCGCTCGTGATCGGCACCTTCCTCGGCGCATCGATCGTACTCGTCAATTTCGTGCACTCGAATGCGCTGGTGATCGCGATCCTCACCATCGCGTTCTTCGCGCAGGGGATCGGCTCGATGTCGTGGGCCGCCGTGTCCGAAATCGCGCCGAAACGCTATGTCGGGCTCACCAGCAGCATCACCAGCCTTGCCGCGAATATCGCGGCCGTCACCACGCCCCTGATGATCGGCTACGTGACGCAGCACACCGGCAACTTTTTCTGGGCGCTAAACCTGATGGGCGCGATCTGCCTCGTCGGCACGCTGTCGTACTCGGTATTGCTCGGCAAGCTGTCGCGTATCGAGCTCTGACCACGTTCACCTCCCATCCCGGCCACTCCTTCACGTACTGACCTCGATCATGATCGAATTCAAATGGGATCACCTGCAACTCTGCTCAGCTGATGCCGAGGCCACGGCCGCATGGTTCGCGCGTTGCCTGAACGCCGAAGTCGTGCGACGCCCCGGCCGCGTCGACCTGCGGCTCGGCACTGTCAACTTGTTCATCACGGCACAGCCGGATGCGCGTTCGGCGATCGTGCCGGACGACGCGCGCGTGCAAGGCATCGATCACTTCGGCGTGCTGGTCGAGGATCTCGATGCCGCCTACGCGCATCTGGTCGACAATGGCGCGGAAATCGTGCAACCGGTGACGCGTATTCGCGCCGGCGTGCGCGGTTGTTTCGTGCGCGCACCGGGCAACATCCTCGTTGAGGTGCTCGAGCGGCGCGCCGCCGAGATGACATTCAGTTGAACCCGGTCTATAGTCGTCGCAAGCGGCCGGTCGCCGGCCGCATCTGATCACGACACGCCATGCAGAACTGGATCACCCTGACGGAAGCGGCGCGGCGGCTCGGCGTGCGGGCGCAGACCATCTATGCGTATGCGAGCCGCGGCAGCATCGCCGTGATGCAGGATCCCGACGATCCGCGCAAGAGCCTGTACCGCGCCGACGACGTGGTCGCGCTGTGCCGCAAGAAACAGGTCGGCCGCAAGCGGGCAGCGCTGGCGGCCAGCACGATCTTCGGCGCCGAGCCGTGCATCTACAGCGGCATCACCACTTTCTCCAAGGGCCGCGCGTGGTATCGCGGCCGCGACAGCATTCAACTCGCGGACACCGCCACGCTCGAGGAAACGGCCGCGCTGCTGTGGCAAGCCACCACGCCTGTGTCGTTCGACGCGCCGGCGGTTGCGTTGGCGCCCAGCGAGCGCGATCGGCAATGCGCGTTCACGATGCTCGCGACACTGGCCGCGCACGGTCACTCGACGCTCGGCCGGCTCGACAGCGCGCTGCACACCGAGGCCGGGCAGCTCGTCGCGATTGTGTCGCGCGCGTTCGGCGCGCACGACGATGCCGATGCGGGGCGGCCCTGGATCCATCGGCGGCTCGCGGCGGGCTGGGGCGTCGACGACCATGGCGCGGACCTGCTGCGCCGTGCGATGGTGCTGGTCGCCGATCACGAGATCACGAGTTCGGCGTTCGCCGCACGCATCACCGCGTCGACCGGCGCGTCGCTCGCCGGCTGCCTGCTGACGGGCCTCACGACATTGTCCGGCCCGCTGCACGGCGACGCGTCGGGGCGCGTGCGTGCCGTGTTCGACGACGTTGAACGGCTCGGCGCCGAGCGCGTGGTCGATCATCACCTGAAGTCCGCGATCCCGATTCCAGGTTTCGGCCACCATCTTTACCCCGACGGCGATCCGCGCGCGGCCGCGCTGCTCGCGCGACTCGATCCACCAGCCGAACTCGTGCACTTCGTCGACAAGGTCACGACGCTCACCGGCCAGCGGCCGACCATCGACGTCGCGCTTGTGATGCTGGCGGTACAGCTTCAATTGCCGCCCGATGCGGCATTCGGGTTGTTTGCGATCGCGCGCAGTGTCGGGCTGCTCGCACACTGCATCGAGCAACTGCGCGTCGGCAAGGTGATCCGGCCGCGCAGCCGCTATACGGGGCCGGCGCTCGACGAGCGGCATCTGCGGCCCGAGGCCCACGATGACGGCAAGCTCCCGAAAGCCGGCATGATCGAGAAGAACCGGGTGTTCAAGGTGGTGGAGTAGCTTGCGTGACGAAGGTGCGCGACAGCGATCCGCATCTTCATGAAAAGTGAAGCGGCCCGAGGTCATCCGGCGACCGCGGGCCATACACGTAGCCACAGAACAAAGTAAAGTTGTCACCGTTTGCGAAATAAAGATGTCACTGACCGCGGCCCTGCGAAGCCCAGTGTCAACTCCCATGCGGCACCGGCAGCCCCGATCGCGCGTTGTGGGACACCCGAGTTTGAGCGTGCAATCGCGCTTAGTGGTAAGTTCCATTTCGTCACGATCGATGCAAATGGCGTTCCACAACAAGATACCGCCTAAGCGGCTGGTGCACGCGCGTCAGAGGTTGCGCCAGCGCGAATCCCGGCGGAAATGAAAGTCACCAGATGCTCGGCCTTGCGCTTCAGGGCGCCGGCCTTGATCTTGCCGCCCGAGATACGCTCGATGCGACTGTCGAACGCGCTCATCACCAACGCGCCCACCGCGAACAAGTAGGCCCAGTGCGCATAGTTGGCGCTATGGCCTGGCAGCGTTCTCCTGATTTCCTTGATGAATTCCGCCGCAAACGGATCGAAATATTGAGCAACGATGCCGCGCTCGGCCTCGCGTGGATCGGAAGCTTCGCGCGCAACGAGTTTGGCATACGCAAGTCCGGACTCGGTATTCTGGATTTGCATCACCGGGAGCACGAAGGCTCGCACGATATGCTCAAGCGGGTCTTCACCTTCGGCGACTGGTTCACGAAGCAAAGCCAACCGGGTGTCGAGCACCGTCTTGCGGCGCTCGAACAGGGCGCGGTACAGGCCCATCTTCGTCTCGAAGTGATACACGATCAGCGGCAGCCCAACCTCTGCCGCCGACGCAATATCCCGCATCGAAACGCCATCGAAACCGCCTTCGGCGAACAGTCGCTCTGCCACGTCGAGCACCCGCTCGCGCTTGCTCGTCTCGACCGCCTGTTGCGCTCCCTTCCCGCGCCGGACGCCGGTCGCCCGTCCCGTGACTTCCTTCGATTGCATGGTGTCTCCGCTGTCCTGTGACTCGATTTCCGCGAATGCCATTCCGTTCATTACGCGCCGCCAGTTTACACCAACACAATACTGACTGTACGATCGTACAGTCTGCATAACATGAACGATGCTATGCGGCGTCGGTGGTAAGTCCCCCCAAACCAGGAGCAACCGCACATGACACGACGCTTCGTCGATCTTTCGATCTATCTGGAAAACGACGTCATTTCCGATCCACCGGGTTACGGCCCCAAGATTCAGTATCTGACGCACCGGAATACGGCCAAAGCCGTTACGGCCTTCTTTCCCGGCCTACAGGAAACCGACCTGCCTGACAAAGAAGGCTGGGCCATCGAACACATTCAGTTGAGCACACACAACGGTACTCATCTGGATGCGCCGTACCACTTCCACAGCACGATGAACGATTCGAGGGGCGAGCGGCAGCGTTCGACAACCATCGACGAAGTCCCGCTCGATTGGTGCTTCCAACCCGGCGTGAAGCTTGATTTCACTGGCTTCGACGATGGCTACGTCGTGACCGCTACTGACGTCGAATTCGAACTTGCGCGCATCGGTCACGAACTCAAACCGCTTGAAATCGTCATCATCAACACGCGTGCAGGCAAGCGCTATGGACAACCCGACTATGTTTCCTCGGGTTGCGGCATGGGCTTCGACGCAACCATGTACCTGCTCGAGCGAGGGGTTCGTCTGACTGGCACCGACGCGTGGAGTTGGGACGCACCATTCGTACATACCGCAAAGAAATATTCCGAAACGCGTGATGCATCGCTGATCTGGGAAGGACACAAGGCCGGCCGCAAGATCGGCTATTGCCATCTGGAAAAACTCCACAATCTCGAGGTGCTGCCAACTCACGGCTTCTTCATCTCGTGCTTCCCGCACAAAATCCGGGGCGCCTCCGCTGGCTGGACTCGCGCAGTCGCGATCTTCGACGACGCCCTCAATGCAACAGCTTGCGACCTGCATCGAACCGTATAGGCGAGGAGCCTCAATGGAACTGAATCACACACATGACGTCACTCAACGCAGCTGGCTGGAAGCGGCCAACGTGGCGGGGACTGACTTTCCGTTGCAGAATTTGCCAATCGGCGTGTTTCGCCGCCGGGGCGGAGGCGAGACCTGGCGTGGCGGGATCGCGATCGGCGACCAGATTGTCGACCTCGCTGCGCTACAGCAAGCGGGCTGCATGGACGGTCTGGCACTCGAGGCCGTGCGAGCGGCAACGGCAACCACGCTGAATGCACTGCTCGATATGGGGCCGGCTGCCTGGCAGGCACTGCGCCACTCACTCTTCGAACTGCTTCGGGCCGGTAGTCCGCATGAGCCGGGAGTACGGAAGACGCTGGTATCACAAGCGGAAGCCGAGTACGCCGTACCCGTGCGCATCGGCGACTACACCGATTTCTACACCTCTCTCGATCATGCGGTGAACTGCAGCCGCCCGCTCGGCATGGCGATCAGCCCGAATTTCGACTGGTTACCCATCGCTTATCATGGCCGCGTGTCGTCGATTGGCGTCAGCAGTCAGCAGGTCTACCGGCCAATGGGACAATATCGCCCGAATCCGTCCGCCTCTCCCGTCCACGATGCATGTCGCCGGCTCGACTACGAGCTGGAACTAGGCGCAGTGATCGGGGTCGGCAATCCACGCGGTACTCCAATCCCGCTGCGTGAGGCTCAACGGCACATTTTCGGGCTCTGCCTGCTGAACGATTGGTCCGCGCGCGACATCCAGTCGTGGGAAATGCAGCCGCTCGGGCCATTCCTCGCGAAAAATTTCGCGACGACGATATCGCCCTGGCTGGTAACCCTCGAAGCATTGCTGCCGTACCGCACCACGTGGTCACGCGTCGCCGAACGCCCGCAGCCACTCGACTACCTGTCCTCAGACGACAACAGCACGGCCGGTGCGTTCGACATCCAGCTCGAGGTGTCGATCCTCAGCGCGCGTCAGCTCGCGCAAGGGCTGCAACCGCGCACGTTGACGCGCACCAGTTTCCGGCACCAGTACTGGACGCTGGGGCAGATGATCGCGCACCACACAATGGGGGGCTGCAACCTCCAGCCGGGTGACCTGCTGGGAAGCGGCACCATCTCCGGCCCGTCATCGGGCGAAGCCGGTGCGTTGATCGAACTCACGGCAGGCGGCGCGCAACCCGTGGATATCGGCAATGGTGAAAGCCGCACGTTCCTCGACGACGGCGATACCGTCATTTTCCGGGGCTGGTGCGAACGCGCCGGTTTTGCACGAATCGGTTTCGGCACCAACCACGGAACCGTTTTGCAGGTGCCGGCCGCGGAAAGCGCTCATTGACCGCAAGTTATTTCGCAGCCGGTCACTAATTCAATGCGAGGGCCACGTTCGTGGTCCTCGCGCTTTGAAACACCGATCCCGTGGACTCGCGGTGTCCGCGCATCGTGCTTGAACACCGCCCCCCAATGCCAGGAAGCATCCGTGAAATCGCCGCCAGCAACTAACACTGACGGCGATTTGACGGCATATGTTTCTCGGGTGTGCTAGAAGAGGTGACGAACGCCAACGACGATGCCCACACTGCTACCGGTTGGCTCATACAGCGCACCATTCACGGTGAACCCGGTGTGCATCAACCCGTGGTTGTTCACGCATGCCGCGGAGCCGTACAAGGTCGTTCGTTTCGACAGAAAGTAGTCCAGCCCGGCAGACGCCAGCAAAGAATGATTCGCCGAGTCGTGGCTGTCCCGCATGTACCAAACGCCTACGTCGGTGGACAGTGTCGGCGTGATCAGATATTCGCCGCCCGCAGCGTACACTTTCTCATTGAAGGAACCGGCGATCTTGTAGCTTGTGTACGATCCCTTGAAGGTTGCGCCTCCCCACCTATAGCTCGCGCCGATCGTACGACCGCTGAATTCGATCGTTGACGGGAATGGCGTAGAAATGCTGGCTGACCCGCCGGGATTTCCACTGAACAGGGCCGCGTTCACGACCAGATCTTTCCATTCGTATCTCACGCGAGCCGCATATTGGCGCCCCGCCTGAAATCCCTTTGGATCGCCACCCAGTGCAAGCAATGCACTCGCCTGTATGCCGGCGATTGTCGGGCTCGTATAGGACACGGCATTGGCGACGAAAATTCCGGTCGCAAAAAAGTTGCCCATGTAAATGCCGGCCTGACTCCCGAAGAACGACGCATGCCGCGCGTCCGTATCGACGATCGCAAGTCCGAACGGCGAGTATTGCAGGCCGGCCTTGACGGTACCGAAGTGTCCGGAGAGACCAACGAAGGCTTGCCGCCCGAAGAGATTCCCGTTCGAGTTGCCCAGCGCCCCGTTGTTCGTAGTAAACCCGCTTTCCAGTGTAAAGATCGCCTTTGTACCTGCTCCCAAATCCTCGGCACCGGTGATACCGAAGTGAGAACCCGAGATCCCGCCATCCGTTGCTGATACCTGATGCGGGCCGCTCGCCCCCGCTCCAGCGTCGAAGGTGCGGCTCGTGTACATCACGCCGGTGTCCACGACACCATACAGTGTGACGTTACTTTGCGCATGCACTTTTGGCGGTAAGCCCAGTACTGCGATCGAGATAGGGATCAGCAGCATCGGGCGGATTTTTTGCATCTTGCTCACGTTTTAATGTCTCCTCCAGTCATGCAGGACTACAAAATAATTGAATAAGAGACTGCCTCTATGCGGCGCTCGACGCATGGCGATCAAATTCAACCGGACCGATGGCCGTTTTGGCTTCTGTCCTCGGAGTCCCCCCAGGCATGCACGCCGAGGCGTTGTTTTTTTTGAACCTCCGCCGGTTCGGGATTGACGTCCCTCGCGACGTTGCCATGGGCTCGAATCGCAAATTTGAGCGCACATCGGCCGCAATCGGTCCACGGCTTCGATGACGTGGCAAAGCAGTAGCGTGTTTCCGGTGCTGCTTGACGCTCCGCACAAGCGGCCCGCGCCGCACTTGCCTGCTCGAAGTACGCGAACCGATGGGCCAGTTATGTATTCACGGAAAGCGCCAACGGCATCAAGTCGTTTGCTTGCGTCCGCGAAATAGCATAGAGCTCGAACCAGTTGCACCACTCGACCATCAGGTGGTCCGAGTGGCCATGAATGAGTTCTTCTGGCGCGGTCGATGGCCAGAAGATCTCCAACCGTGCATCGAACCCCGGAAGCGTGTCCCTGAATTGGTGCAGCAAGTAACCAACGGTCATGCCATCGGGCGTCTCGACGCGCCCCATCATCCGATGCGGCATATCGGGCGCCAATTCGATCGGGATACCACTCCAGTCATCCAGATGGCGGAGCTTCAGGAGGGCCGGCGACTTTGTATGGCCGGGTACTTCCAGAATGCCGACACGCCCGTCCGAGAGCGATAGCGCACCGAGATGCTCAGGGTGGGCCCGGAGCATTGCCGGGCTGTTCGGCCCGTCATACCCCGCCCAGAACCAACTCACGAATTCTGCGCTGGTGCCCACCGCGATGCGTGCTTCGGCAACCGATGAACTGAAGCGCCCATTCGCACGCAGTGACCAATCCTTCTCTTTCGATTCGTGCTCCGCGATCTCCTTCGCGAACAGGCTGACCATGCCGTCCGCCCCCAGTTTCTCCATGAGCAAGGCCATCATGTAGCGCGCCCTTTTAACTTCAATTCTGAGGATGTCCTCGCAAGCCACCTCTGTACCTGACTTGAAAAACGTCACTGCTTTCACTTGAACCTCCGTAGCGTGGGTGAACGAGTTGCCATGTTTCCCGACTCGCGCCACTAACGCAAGTAAACTTGCGTTAGTGTTTACCGCATGCCTGTCGGCCGTCGCGTGGTCGTAGTCGTGTCCGGACTGCCGTGACGAGGCAGGCAGTCGATGAAACGATGTGTAAAATCTGCTCATGCCAAAGTCAGCTGAACAAGAATCGCCGTCGCCACGTCGCCGCCTTGGCGGCCGCAGCGCACGCGTCCGTGAAGCCGTGATCTCCGCAACGATTGCCCAACTGCAGGCAGCGGGTTTCGAGGGGCTCAACATCGGCGCCATCGCAGCGCTCGCGGGCGTGCATGAGAGTTCGATCTATCGCCGCTGGAAGAGCAAGGAAGGGCTGATGATGGAGGCCGTCTTCGAGCTTTTTGCCGAGCACATCGCGATACCGGATCGGGGCTCGCTTCACGCGGATCTCGTCGCGCTGCTGTCGGCAACCGCGCGCTACTTGCGAACGGGTGTGGGCAGGTCTGCCATTCAGTTCGTGCTGGCCACGTACAACGACGCGGCCGTGACGGGCGAACTGCGCAGGTTGTGGACGAACCGCTTTTCGGCGGTTCAGCAGATTTTCGACCGCGCCGCAAGAATGGGCGAGTGGTCGCAGGGGGCGGATCCAATGCCCCTACTTCATTGCCTGATCGGCGCAGTTTATCTACGCACGCTGATCCTGCACGAGCGCGTCACGACCGATCAGATTCGAGACCTGACGCTGTGGATGCTTCGCGAGCGAGGCTCCTGAGCATCCGGCAACATCAAAGATGAGACCACCGAGGCAAGGGAGCGCTCTATGAGATTCCGCCCAATTTGATCGAGCGGAATTTGCTGTCGCGCGACCAACGGCACACCGTCGTTGACGTAGCGATCCGTAACGAGCTTTGGAACACACGTAATGCAGTCGGGAACCGGTGCGAACGCGAGATTCGGATGCGCACTAAGTGCGCCGCCAGCGGGTAAATCCCTTCCGACACAAGTGTCGCGCAACTCATCGGCCTCACATGCGTGCGCGCCGCCAGCGGATAATTGCGTAGCGTCGCCAGCATGACAGCCATAGGCCATTGCAAAGTTGTCACAGCTTGCGAAGTGAGAATGTCACCTCCCCGCGATGCTGCTGCAGCGCCCGGTGGCCGCAGTCACGCGTTCTGCGACAGCCGAGTTTGAGCGGGCAATCGCGCCGTAGAGGTAAGGTTCCTTCTATCTCGCTGGCGCGTTCATCCTGACGAAGGGTCCGGCACGCGACACTGAATGGCGGTTATCTCTGGGGTAGGCCAAGTCGACCAGTCTCTCCACGAAAGTGGGACTGAATATCTAGAGCGGAAAGGAGAGGACATGATCATCATCTTCTCCAGAGAGTAGACAGCAAGTCAAAATGGTGTTCCTCCAATTCCGAATGCAGTTCCCCTGTTGCAAGCTGAGAGGCGATTTCCCCAAGCATTGTTCCGAAATCAATTCCCTGGCTCTCAACTAAACGCCGAAGCGTGACCTCTTCATCTCTGATATGAAGCCGGTTTATGACAGTCCGCTCCGCACTGGTGGAAATGTCGCGAATTCGACTCATGCAAGCGCGAAGGCATATCCAATTCTGAATAAATATCGATTTTGTTGACAATTCATCGACCGTCTTCCAAATAACTGGCTCCTTTATGCTTCTAATTTTATTTTTCTATTTACAGGAAAGCTAGACGAGAATGCCCAGATCTCGTGCGCGTCATTGGCAAGCGACACATCAGCTAGCTGCCTCATTTGCCCCGACGTGAGATCTTTGGCCCGGCATCGGCTTATAGGAAACAACGCTCGGATCGCTTTCACATAAAGTTAGATAGCAAAACGCAGCCTCGCCCCACACCGAGATTACGGAGCGATTTTTCGGTGAATAGAATGCTGATACCTAACGGCAGCTGACCGGAAAAATGCGTGGAAATCAAGGGCACCCCGGATCGACTCGCATTCGGTCATGTTCGTCGAAGTGGAGGCTATCCGGCTCCGCAGCGATGGCGACGGTCTGGTCTATTTCAGCCGCGCTGTCCCTCGGCTGGAGCGTCGCTGATTGTGGCGATAAGCGCACGCAATATTGCGTACGCTGCGTTCACCCTCGTTCGGCAATGTCGCGAGGTTGATCGGCGAGAACAATACGGTCAGCGGCGGTGCAAGCGACGACAACGGCCCGTTCGGCGCGGGTGCCGCCTATACGAACCAGAAGTGCGGCGCTGGCGAAGAACTGCCGCTCACCAGCAAGCGCAACTGGGGCGCAGGCATGCACTACACGGTCGGCACAGTTACGGGAAAGGCGCTCATCACGACCATGTACAGTGTGTAGAACGGTGCAGGCGCCTGATCGGCGGAAGCCGGCACCACATGGCGGCCATCGTCGCTTAGGCGATTGATGCGAGCACCAGTCGCTCGCGGTGGTCCAGAATTGGCTGTCGCAGCGCTCGATGGTTTACGTGGCAGCCGTGCGTCAACGCGCAAGCCACCGCAGCCACGCGCAGGTCAACGGCGAGATGGACGAGAACGGCGTATCGAGCGGCGAATCGCATTCGATTGTGCGGATTGAGTTTAGTACGCGGTATTGCTCCGATGCAACGTTCCGCGCTTCGGTGTCCGGCGCACGTCACGAAGTACGTACGGCACGCCGTTTCGCACCGATGCCTTCGACTCGCGTCAACGACGCAATGGCCCACCCGTGTCCCGCATGGCCGCATCCCGACACTGCGACGGCGTCACCCCGAAACGCCGGCGGAACAGTCGCGCGAAATACGCGGGATCGGAGAAACCCGACTGCAACGCGAGGCGCGTGATGCTCGCGCCGTCGGTGCTGGTCTGCGACAGCACGTCGTAGCACTTTTCGAGCCGTAGTCGCTGGATCATCGCCTGCGGACTTTCGCCGATCGATTCGAACGCTTGGTAGAGCGTGCGGCGACAGACCTTCATTGCCGCCGCGATCCGATCAGGCGACAATTCGCCGTCGTCCAGGTGCCGATGAATGTAGTGCTGCGCGTCGCGCAGCAACGCCTCGCGGAGCCTCCGCCGCGACGCGGGCGCCGTCCCGTCCGCAAAGTCAATTTCCTCGGCGATCAGCGCCGCCACGAACTCCAGCACGCCGAAGCGACTGCGCGGATTCATGCGCGAGCCCTCGGCGATCATCGCCTGCAGGCTGGTGAGCGCGACGGCCGCGCCGCCCGTCGTCGGCATCGCGCGGCAGATTGCGCGCCGTGCCAATGCCAACAACGCGTCATGATTGGCTACTTCGCACAGCATCGTGACGAACTCGCCGCCTGTATCGCTTTGAATACAGTACGGGCTGCTCGCCTCGTATAGCGTGAAATGTCCAGGCGGCACGACCACCTCGCGCGCACGCTGTTCGAGCGTCGCCGCGCCGTTCAGTTGCCAGATCACTTTCACGTAGCGGTGCTTCAGCGTCCTGCACGCGTCGCGCCCGATGGAGGCGCTGTGCGCGCTTGCCGAGACACGCGCGACGCGGCAGCGCGCATGATCGAACACGTCGACGCGTGCGTCGAATTCTCCGGATGCGCCGGCGCTCAGTTCCAGCGGAAAGAATCGATGCCGGATCTGCTCCGACCAGCACGCAATGCCGCCCTCCCGCCGCCGCGAAAGCGATCCCGAATCGATCATGACGTTCATCTCCAGAAAAATCCGGCTTTCAAGTCCGTCCATTACCTGGCTGCGAGCATCCATACACCGCAGGCGCGATGATCGACTCGTCCGACTTCCTGGTCGTGTGTGGCGACGCGTGCCGGTCATGCATCGAGGGGATCGGATCGAAGCATACGACGCGGCCGCGCAAAAAAAAATTCACATAACGCCCATGCCCGGCCGGGACGCTACCTGATGCGGTAAAGATTTCACCTAGATGCACCGCACTCCTGACGGCTCTGCACGCAAACACATGCGACCGGCGATACGGCGCGGCACCCTGCTGACGAGCGGCCCCCATCCATTCGGGTTTGCCGGCTCACGCCGTCGAACACACCGCCCGAAGACGAACAGCGGCCACTCATGCGCCGCAGCAGGAAACAAACGATGAAAAAGCTACGCATTTCCCTGATGCTTTCCGCGCTCATCGCCGCGCACGGCGCTCATGCGACCGAAGGAGGTGGTTCCGTGTATCCGACGGGCGCGGAGGGTTACCTGTGCTGCGCGCTGCCGCCGCCCGGACTCTATGCACTGATCTACGCCGAGCGCTACCACGCCGACGAACTGCGCGACAACGACGGCCGCAACGTCGCACCTCCGGATTTCAGCATCACCGCTTATGCGGTCACGCCGCGAATCGTGTGGGTGACGCCGTACACCTTCGCCGGCGCGTCGCTGGCAATGCATGCGCTGCTGCCGCTCGTCACGCTCGATGTCCACGCGGGTGGGCAATCGCAACGACGGACCGGCATCGGCGACATGACGTTCGGGCCGGCGCTCGGCTGGCACGTCACGCCGACGCTCCATACGCTGCTCGCCGTCGATGTCTTCGCGCCGACGGGCCGGTACGACAGGAACGACCTCGCCAATATCGGCCGGCACTACTGGGCGATCCAGCCGATCGCCGGCCTCTCGTACGGCGGCCGCACCGGGCCCGTGTTCGACGCCAAGGTCATGTGGACCTTCAACCGGCGCAACCCGGCGACGGACTATCGGTCCGGTCAGGAATTCATCGTCGACTATTCGGCGGGCTGGGGCTTTGGCAACGGGCTGACGGTCGGTGCGGGCGGCTATTTCTACCGGCAGATAACGGACGATTCGCAGGCCGGGCAGACCATCGCCGGCAATCGCGGCCGTTCGTTCGCGATCGGCCCGTCGATCAAGTACGACAGTGGAAAGGGCTGGTTCGTGACCGCCAAATACCAGATGGAAACCGAGGTGCGCAACCGCCCCGAAGGCGCGGCATTCTGGCTCAAGGCCGTGTTTCCGCTGTGACCCGAATGGGTCCGCACCGGCATCGGCCGGCGCGGCGGCGGCGCAGTGCGTCCGTGCGCCGCGTCCTTCATCGGCCGAGCAGCAGATCGGCGCCGCGTTCGCCGATCATGATCGCAGGCGCATTGGTATTACCGCTGGGCACCTGCGGGCAGATCGAGCAGTCGATCACGCGCAGGTTCGCGAAGCCGTGCACGCGCAGCGACTTCTGATCGACCACCGAGGTCCGCGGGTCCGTACCCATCCGGCAGGTGCCGGCCGGGTGATAGACGGTCTTGATGTCCTGCCGCACGAACGTCTCGATCGCCGCCCGGTCGTCCGGATCAATCCGCGCGGGCGCGACGATCTCCTTCACGTGCGTCTGCAGCGCCTTCGCCGACAGGATCCGGAGCCCGGCCTGAACGGCACGGATCTGCCCTTCGAGGTCGGCCGGATCGCTGAGGAAGTTCGCATCGATCGTCGGCAGATCCGCCGGGTCCGTGCTGCGCAACCCCACCTGCCCGCGCGACTTCGGTTGCAGATGGCCGACCTTGACCGACATGCCGTGCTCGCTCGCCGGCGGCTTCTCGCCCGGCGTATTGTCGAAATTGTCGAGCAGCGGCAGGAAATGGAACTGGACGTCCGGCCGCCCGGTGCCGAGCGTGTCGATGAAAGCACCGCCTTCGAGGATGTTGCTGGTCAGCAGCCCGCTGCGGAAGCATTTCCATTGCAGGAAATGGCGCATCGCCCGGAACCCCGCATTCTCGCCGTAGAGACTGGTCGGCGCGCGGATCGACGCCTGCACCGACATGTGCAGATGGTCGTGGAAGTTCTTGCCGACCGGCAACGCGGCCACCGTGTCGATCCCGTGCGCGGCGAGTTGCTCCGTCGGCCCGATGCCGGACAGCATCAGTACCTTCGGGCTCCCGATCGCCCCGGCGCTCACGACGACCTCCTTGCGCACGCGCACCGACACCGGCGCATTGCCGCCCTCGCTGAATTCGACCGCCACCGCACGCCCCGCATCGGTGCGAATGCGGTGCACGAGCGCACCTGTCACCACCTTCAGCTTCGCGTCGTCGCGCACCGACGCCAGATACGTGCGGGCCGTACTCGCGCGTTCGCCGTTGCGCGTTGTCGTCTGGTAATAGCCGATGCCCTGCTGCACTTCGCCGTTGAAATCGTTGACGTAGGACAGCCCCATCTCCTGCCCGGCCCGGATGAACGCGGCCGTCAACGGATGCCGATAGCGGTTCTCGCTGACGGGCAGCGGCCCGGTCTGGCCGTGATACGCAGGCCCCAGGCTTTCGTTCGCTTCCGCCTTCATGAAGTACGGCAGCACGTCGTCGTAGCGCCAGTCAGTGCAGCCCCATTGCGTCGCCCAGTCGTCGTAGTCGTCGCGCTGCCCGCGGATGTAGATCATGCCGTTGACCGAACTGCCACCTCCCAGCACCTTGCCCTGCGCGATGATCATCTGGCGACCGTTCGCGTTCGGCTGCGGTTCGGTCATGTAGGGCCACGATTTCTTCTGGAACACCTGCATCACGCCGCCCGGAATCCGGTGAAACGGATTGTCGTCGCGCGTGCCGGCCTCCAGCAGCAGCACCGAGCCGGCGTTCTGCTGGATCAGCCGCGCGGCGACGACGCAACCGGCGGAACCAGCGCCGATGACGACGTAATCGCAGGTCAGGTCTTGAGTAGTCATGTGTCTGTCGATAGGGGTGAGCGGGCCAGCGGCGCAACGCCCGTGGTTTCGTTGTGGTGGTGGTGTTTCCGTGCCGGAACGGGCACGGCTTCGGCTACATCGCGATCGTGACGACCTTCTCTTCCAGGTACGCATCGAGCCCGCTCTGCGACAGGTCACGCCCGACCCCGCTGTCCTTGAAACCGCCCCAGGGCAGCCGTGCATCGAGCGGGCTCCACGCATTCACCGCCACCGCGCCGACTCGCAGGCGGGCGGCCGTGCGATGGGCGGTTGCGAGATCGCGCGTCCACACCGTCGCGGAGAGCGCGTAAACGGTGTCGTTCGCGAGCGCGACGGCCTCATCCTCGGTATCGAACGGGATGATCGTGCCGACCGGCCCGAACACCTCGTCGCGTGCGATGCACATCGCCGGATCGACGTTCGCGAAGATCGTCGGCCGCACGAAGAAACCTTGCGACGGTACCGGCTCGTCGCCCGCGACCAGCGTCGCGCCGTCGCGAAGCGCCATTGCAATATGCGTTTTCACGCGATCGGCGTGGCGCGCGCTGATCAGCGCGCCCATCTGCGTCGCCGGGTCGAACGGCGTGCCGACCTTGACCGAGCGCGCCGCGTGCGCGAGCGCACCGACGACGTCGTCGTAGTGACGGCGCTGTACGAGCACGCGCGTGCCGGCCGCACACGTCTGCCCCTGGTTGACGAACAGCCCCATCGCGACGTCCGCGACCGCCTGTTCGAGGTTCGCATCTTCGAAGATGATCTGCGGCGCCTTGCCGCCAAGTTCGAGCGTCAGCCGCTTGAATTGCGCGCCGGCTTCGCGCGCGATCGTCCGGCCGACTTCGGTGCTGCCAGTGAAGCTGATCTTGTCGACGCCCGGATGATTGACGAGCGCGGCCCCGACCGATGCTCCGATGCCGTGCACGAGATTGACGACACCTGGCGGGAAGCCGGCCTGCGCGGCCAGATCTATCAGCGCGCCGACGGCGAGCGGTGCGTCCTCCGACGGCTTGATCACGACCGTGCAGCCCGCAGCGAGTGCGGGTGCCAGCTTCCAGCACGCGATCATCAGCGGCGCATTCCACGGCACGATCAGCCCGGCGACGCCGACGGCCTCGCGCACCGTATAGTTGACCGTCGGGCGGCCCATGAAGCCGCCGGTCGGAATCTGCCGGCCTTCGAGCTTGTCGGCCCAGCCGGCGAAATAGCGCAGCGTGTCGATCGACATCGGCAGGTCCATCATGCGCACCTCCATGGCTGGGCGCCCCTGCTCGCGCGCCAGCAGCTCGACGAAGCGCTCCGCGTCGTGCTCGAGCAAGTCGGCCAGCCGGAGCAGCAGTTGCGCCCGCGCGGCGCCGGGCAACCGGGACCACGCCCTGCCGCCGAATGCGGTGCGCGCCGCGCGCACGGCCCGGTCGACGTCGGCTTCGGTGCCGGCCGCGACGCGGGCGAGCAGATGTCCGGTGCACGGTTCGAATTTCTCGAACCACTCGCCGTGTGCGGCGTCGCGCGGCTCGCCCGCGATCCGGTGTGTGAGGGTGTAGTCGGCTGTCATATCGTGATCTCCAGATCAGGAGCCGATCCGAGGCAGGAAGGATCGGCTGATCTAGCCCACTGTAGGACGCGAGTGCCGGCGACGCTGGGACAACCGTGCGCCGAATGCAGGATTCGCGTGCATGCGCGCCGGTAAGGATGTGCAATCGATCCTTCGTACGCTGTCGTCACTCGGGCGAGCCTCGTCAGACGCGCTCTAGCGGAATTGAAGGATGGCTCGACCGCGTTAGCAAAATATACGGGCATCCGAGTGAGGCTAGCCCAATTTCCGTCCCGGTCTTAGTTGGAAAATTCCGGCTCTTCGGGGCGGGCCAAATCGGCCCGATCGGTGCACTGGCGGGCGAATTCCGCCGGTGTCATCCACTGCAGCGCAGAGTGAGGACGCGCCTCGTTATAGTACTCGCGCCAGACTTCGATTTTGCGTCTGGCATCTTCCAGCGACAAGAACCAATGTGCGTTAAGGCATTCCTCCCGAAAGCGTCCGTTGAATGATTCATTCTTCGCGTTGTCGGTCGGCTTGCCAGGACGCGAGAAGTCAATCTCCACGCCGTTCTCGTACGCCCATTTGTCGAGCGTCTTCGAAATGAACTCGCTGCCGTAGTACATGCAGAATGTGCAACGCTAGGCAAAGCGGGGCCGCGCGCACGGCCAGATGCAGCGCGCGAGCTGTCAAAGAGCGAATGACAACCAACCAGTGGTCTTCCGCAGCATCGAGGAGGCTTGCTGACCATAGTAGACACAAGATTCATCGCACACGACGTGATCTTCACCGTACCTAAAACAGCATAGAAGCCCCAGCGGAAGGTCCGAGCATTATCTACGGGGTCGCCTGCGCCCCTACGGCAGCCGAGAGAGGGATCGATCCACTGGGTAAACCGAGTTCGAAGAACTGCCTGTAAGGCTGGTTCTTCTTGATCATGCTGTAAGCCACGCGAGCCATCTCCGCTGCCACGGCGGTCAATGCCTTGCGCTTGAGGTCAGCGTCGTCCGGATTAGCGTGGACGTAACGTTCATATTTCGAGCGGAAGGAGTTCTCCTTCATGCGCACGGCAGCCATGCCTGCCATCCAGAAGGCTAGCCGCAACCGCGCATTGCCGCGCTTGGAGAGTTGCTCACGTCCCCGCTGGGTGCCCGACTGTATCTTCGCCAAGTCGAACCCGCAGTACTTCAGGAACTGACGGTGGTGACCGAAACGGCGCAGGTCGCCGGCCTCGGCGAGGATAGTCATGGCGATCACCGAGCCAATGCCCGGCAGTGTCTTTAGATGAGCGAAGTCGGCATTATCGTGAAGCTCCACCTCGGCGCGCGCCTCGATTGCCTCTCTCAGCACGTTGAGCTCCTGGTACCGGCGCAGCGTAATGCGGAATGTCTCGACAGCCAGGCAATCCAGCGCGTGAGGCAAGGCAGCGGTGTGTGCCGCTGTTTCCCATATCTCTTCGAGTTTGGCGCGTTTGTTCACCTTGCGACCGACCAGATCCCATGCAGCAGCCACAAAGCTTTCGCGATCTAGAGCGCGTACGTGCGTCGGTGTCGGAAACTCGAGCAGAAAGCGCACGAACCACTCGTTGCGGGTGGTGCACCAATAGCGGTGCATTTCCGGGAAATACAGGGGCAGGCAGTGGTTAATCAGTGAGCGCTGCACCTTGGTGCGTGCGCGAGAAACCTGGTAGTAGGTCTTTGCAAGTTCCTGCAGGTCAGGATGGCCGGCGATCTGCGGGTCCACGTAACGCTGATATGTGCCACGCCTGAGCATTTCCAGGATGACCTGTGCGTCCTTCGGATCGTTCTTGTCCCAAGAGTTGAACATGGCTTCGCGATACCGCGCCTGTGCCACGGAATTGATGCTGACTACCTCGTGCCCGGCCGTGAGTAGTCGGTGAGCCAGCGGGCGATGGTAGTCACCGGTTGGCTCAAGCGCTACCCGGCAATTGCCGGGTAGCGCTTGAAGGTAACTCAACAGCCGGTCAAAGTCAGAAGCGTTGTTGGTCATCCGGAAGCGCTGACGCTTCCCGTCCGACAACTCGATCAACACGGCATTCGAATAACGGGCGACGTCGATCGCCACAAGGTTCAGGGGCAGCGCACCTTCGAGCAAGTCGGCCATTTCGGTTTCCTCCGGCGGGCGGTGAACGGGAAATCCAAAGGATGCCCGTTACCCCTGATGGCTGACATTCTGCATGTACTATGGCAGCGAGTTCATTTCGAAGACGCTCGACAAATGGGCGTACGAGAACGGCGGAAAACTGCAGTTCATTCGGCCCGGCAAACCGGCGGAGAACGCTCACATCGAGAGCTTCAACGGCCGACTGCGTGAAGAATGTTCGAATCAGCATGCGTTCCTCAGTCTCTACAATGCACCCGGGCGAATCGAAGCGTGGCGCACCGACTACAACTCGGTGCGTCCGCATAGTGCCTTGGGGAAACTGGCGCTGGACCAATTCCGGCAATTGCATCAACCGAAAACCGGCGAGCCCACTAACTTACGAATGGTGTACTCGGCGAGGTAAGGTCAAAAGCAATCCGGCATTACCTCGACGCGAATCCTCGGCCGTTCGTCTGGAGCAAGTCGGCCGATGAAATTCTCGCGAGCCTCGAACGGTTTTGCGCACAGGTCTAAACGATATCAGGATGAACACCATGAACGTCTATACAGCTGCCATTGACGACGCCGTCCTCGCGCTCCTCTATTTGACCTTGCATGACCGCAACCGCGCCTGGAAGAGCCTCGATTGGGACGCACTCAACCGACTCCATGAGCACGGTCTCATCGGCGATCCCATCAACAAGACGAAATCGGTGATCCTCACTGATGATGGTTTGCGCGAATCCGAACGTCTCTTCAAGCAGCACTTCGTCACTGCCGGCAGCAAAACCGATTAATGAAACGAATTTGCAACTCACGACACTATAGACTCGCCGACGATGGTGTAAAGCTGATCGTCAGCTTGCTGCTGTATTTTCCAGGCCGCTTCGAATTTACCGCAAATTCGGGCGTTTCGAGCGTCAATGGCGTTGGTGTGCAGACGACCGATGCCGGAATGCCCGGTAGAGATACCAAACGGCCACCGCTGTTGTTCACGCCTTGCAGCCGTACTGTCTCATTGTTCGGTAAAGTGATCTTCTGGCCCGCAAAGCTGAGGCTCACGTTGTAATCGACGCGTGACGCTGCGCCGCCACTTTTGTCAGCGTCTAGCAGGACGGAATACCGTCCGGTGACGCGGCCATCGATCGTGAGACCATCGCTTGCCGACACGTCGAACCATGTGCTCTGCGAGTTGTACCCATCGTACAGGCACATGTCGACGGTGGACGTTCCCGCCATCCGCCGACCGTTTTCCAGCGACCTCAGCTTGAGGTCTACCGTGGGGGCAGCGCTTGCAAATTCCGGCAGATAGATCTGTATGTTGTCCTTATCGGTAGTGTTCAGCGTGATTTCCGCTCTGAAGACGGCGACCGTCGGCGAAACAAAAAAGCCCCACTGTCTCTCGTTGAGTCGCAGGTTCGCTTTCCAGATCCCGCCGGACGGGAGTCTCTTGAGCTCCTCGGCGGAAATGCCGACGAAGAGTGCGCGTCCGTCGGATGAAATGCTCTTACCGTTGCAGGAGTCTGAAGTGATCTGTGCGGAATGGATTGCGAACCTGGTCGTTGACACGACAGTCGGAATAATGTTTCCGTTGCAGTCGCGGTGTCGAGTGCCAGCTATAGCGCCAGCAAGATTCAGTACGGCTGTAGCCCCGGTCTTTTCTTCCGTGAATAAAAGCCTGATGACGCTTGAAGGAGCCTTCTCCGACCCATCCGGCGCGGTCGCGCATGCACCGGTTTGCGTGTTTGTGGAGGATGTGCAGGTCCATGAATTCGACCCCCACTTGAGGGAGTCATCCGTGTCGTATCCACCCGACGCGCCGTCGAAGATCACGACATCGCCCATCGGTGTGCCGCGATCCCGAGTTACCTGAACCGGATCGTTGCGATCCGCTGGGGCCACCCTGACAGCCGATGCATCGCGCACGAACATCGCCAGAGCGGCCGCCAGGGCGAGCCGCCGGCCACGAATTCTATTGATCTGAGTCATTTGATTGCTGTTCCCATACGTCTTCTAGTTCGCAGCCTGCCGCGTGCGGCGCCAGCTGGTGCAAGATCACGCCCTCATTGCGTCTTGTGGGTCTCGTCCGTCGTCCGCGCGCGCGTCGACAGTGTGTACCGATGCTCCAGCACCTTGCGCACACTGGCCTGTTTGCGCAGCGACTCAGGCAACTCGCCCGGTCCGGCCACTTCGCAACGCACCTTGCCTACCATCAGCAGCACGTCCTGCTGGCGCTGAACATGCAACGGACACCGCATCAGTGTCGGGCCGTCCGCGACGAATATCTCGCTTTCCTTGTTGTCGAGTTCGACGATGAAACCGCCCTGGCGATCGACCGGCGGCATCGCGCCGTTCAGGATCACGCTATCCGACAGTGGCAGGCCGCTTTTTGAAAATGCCTGGCCAACATAGGTGTACGTCACACTCGCCGCGACGTCGCGCAGCGCGAGCTGGCCAGGCACCATGAACAACGTGCGCTTGCCAAGCCCCTCGGTCACGCTCGTCGCCCCGGCGGCCGCCCGTGCGCCCGCGTCGTTCACTTCGGTCGTCACGGGCGTGAAGGCCGACACCGGCAGCAACGCGCGTTGTCCGAAGCCAACCTTGATCCGCGCACTCGAATCGCTGTGCACTTCGGCCGCCATGCCGGACGCATCGTTGCGCTTCCTGACCCGGACGGCGAAGCCCGCGAGCGGATCCGACTGCGACGCGGAAGCACCAAGGAACACTCCTTGCCGTGCAACCGCGAACGACGACGAATAGCTCGCCGTGACCGACGGATTGTTGCCGCCGACATCGCGGCTGTAGCTGTTCGCGACCGCACCGGCGACGTCGCCGTAACGGCCCTTCCAGCGCCCCTGCAGTGTGCTGGTCAGGCTGTCGGTGCCATATCCCGACAGGCCGAGCGCGACCTCCCGGTAGGAATCGCCCTGCCAGTTCCAGTTGCGATCGATCGTGTAGTTAGTCGTCGAGCTGGTGCGGTCCGTACGGACATCGAGACCTGCTGACGTGTAGATAGATGCTTGCCTTGGCTCCATTGCGGGTTCAGCCATTGACAGCGTCACGCCGACGTAGCCGCCGTACTCGTTGCGGGCACCGGTGCTTCGGTTCGCATACGCGCCGATGCGCAGGTTCGCACTCACCTTGCGCCATGTGCCGGATCGTGATAGCGACGCCTGGAGCGCACGCGATACCCGATCCCCGTCACGTAAGACCGGCGTGGCCCACGGATGATCCGACATGTCGGGGCGCCAGTCCCGTGACCGCCCGACGCTCTTGTTGTACGTGTAGCCGAGCATCGCCGACCAGCGTCCGAGCGGAAATGATACGGTCGCGTTCAGCATGTCATAGCAACCGACGTCTCGATACGCAACAGCGTTGCCATCGCACGCCGCGCCGCGCATCTGGTAGCGGTAAACGCTCCACGACACGCCGTCGGTGAATGAAAGCTGCTGCGAGTTACCGCGCGATCCGTCGTCGCCTGCGAAGAATGAACCGCTTGCGGAAAGCACGCCCAGCGCAAACGCATGGCGCCACTCCAGCGCCGTTTCGTTGTAGACGTGCCGGCCGATGCTCGCGACACCGCTCGTCAGCGCCATTTCGCGCAACACCGGAATCCGCACGCCAGCTGCCGCCGCCATGCCGTCCGGTGCATCACGGTCGGACGGGCGACCTGCCTGTGCAAACCATTGCCGTGTGCGGGAACTGATTCCGCCGCCCGTTTTTGTGAACGGCGCCGTCTGCGTACGCACGTGCACGCCATTCTCGAAAACGCGCAGTGTTAGCGGGTAGGTGCCTTCCGGGAAGCGTGATGTATCGATCGCATTGACGCCGGCCTTCATGTAGAACGTGCCGAGCAGTTCGGTGCCGCGATATGCATCGATACGCGAGTCGCGGGGCAACAGCAGTGTAACCGGCGTGCCCTGCTGTGCGACTTCCGGATTCACATAGGCGAGCGTCGTACCGACGCGCACCCCGTCGAGCGTGCCAACCGGCAGCATCGTGAACCCAAAGTTGCCACCAAGCGCACTCGCGAGGTTGCGGTTGTCCATCCTGCCCGCTTGCGCGTAGTGTTCGGAGCCTAGATCGTGGCGGTAGTAGAAGTCCTGTAGCTCGACTGTACTATCCGATCGAGTCGAGTAGTCTGAATGCGCGAAGGTCCAGTTTCCGCCGATGAAGCTTTTCGGCGTGATGCCGAGCGCCCCAGTCCCGGATATGGATAGATTCTTGTAACCGCGGCCGCCCGACAGATTGATCGTCTGTCGATGGATCAGCGCGTTTTCCGTCATGGACGACGGTTCCCGGAAGCGCTGGTCGCGCTGCTCGGTGCTCAACCAATCTCGTGACAGAAACAGCTCGATATTGCCGTCGCTTTCGTCGTAGATTACGGCAGCGCTGTCCGTGTCTACATACCCGCAGCCGTTCAAGCCCGCTTGGCCCGAGCACGCACGATTACCATTGCGCGCCATCGCCTTCGACAGTGCGTCGCCGATCATCGACGCATCCGCCGCCGGATCAATCTGCGAGGCGAGCATTTGCAGCAGGCGCGCTGGATCTTCGAAACGCACGGTCTCGGGCGTTACAAATACACGCAGTATGCCGAGCGGTTTGCCGAGAAAACGTACGTCGATTCGTTCCTCATGCCCCGTCATGATGTCCTCGAATCCCGACGGCACGGCCGCAGCGGCGAACGCGGAGGACTCGAGGCCCATCACACATGCAGCGCTCATGCAGGCGACAACGGTTTTCTTGAGGTCAAACGGAATCATGGGGGTGGCATTGGTGTATTAAATATGGACTACTGATAAAATAATGGCGCGCCATCGAGACGCGCCTGTGGTTAAAGCAGAGAAAGTTAGCCGCCCGAAGCCGCGTCCTGCGTGAGGATCACGCTGACGAGACCCTGGTAGCTACCAGCCTCGACCACCTCGGGAGTTGCTTGCGCGATAGAAAGGGGCAGCGCGACTGAGCCCTCTGCCAGATCGCCGGGGAACAGATTCTGCGCAATGAGTTTCGTCGGCGCCGAACTAAGCTCCATCTCCCCCAGCGAGACCTTCAGCGGAATTTCAGGGGCACCAGGTTTCGTCTGATTCTTGAGCGACGGGGAATCCGACGTCAGACGAATCAGCAAATCGTGAGATTTGTCGTTCGTAAACATCTTGGTGTTTACGCTCGCGGTTTGCAGACCAACACCCGGCAAATACTGCATTTGCATGGTTGTAGGCAAAGCCGAGCCGTCGGCCGACAGCATTTCGACGGTCGAGTCGACGTTCGCGGTGACGGTGATGTCCTTCTGTACGGCGAAAGCCGACATCGACATCAGGGCAGCAGCAGTGATCGGAATGAATTTCAGCATGGGTTAGTCCTTTAGGTTGGTTGAAAGAATGGCGTGACCCGACTGGGTCTCGTCGTTTGCGCTCGGCGCGTTCATCGCGTCGATGGAATGCGTATGCACAACTTTCTGCTGTACATCTGCGATTCCTTCCACTCGATATCTGATTCGCATGTAAGGTGCGGCATGCAGCCCTTCCAGCTTGAATTTCTGGTCCGGATAGACGCTGCGTTCAAATTTCGTCCATTGGCACGCAGACTCATCTTTTTCCGACTGGCACGCGCCGATGTCGAGCACGCCGATACGGACGTTGCCGGTATTGCTCAGCGTGCCCTCCGATACGTCGAAAGCCGGCACACTCGTCTTCGGAAGCACGCGAACGAGCGGCGCCCAGACGAGGCTGAAGTTGACCTTGCCGGACACATTGCTCTTCGACGCGGATGGGTCGTCGTACGGCGCCGCCACGGGCTGCAGATAGACGCGATAGAGCACTTCCTTTTGCGGCACGCCCAACGGGATCACACGGACGAGCCGCGTACCGCCTGCCGGCAACGCAAATTTGGCCGGAGAGATAACGATCGAATCGTCGTCGACGTTCATGCCGGTCTCTTCGCGCTCGTGATCCGTGGCCGGATCGATGACACGCTTCGCGATTGCCCGCACGTACTGCGTCGTGTCGGATTTCGAATAGATACGCAGCTCTGCGGCCGACTCCTTGCCGGCACCAATGGAGGCCGCCATCGGATAGACCAGCATGTTCGCGCTGGCAATCGAGGACCCGAGCGCCAGCGCGATTGTTGCGATCAGCGATCTCCGCAAGTAGTACTCCAAATCAAAATCAATTCGCATAACGGTTTAATAAAAAACTGATATCTCAATTTGATAGATAACGATGAGCCGATCAGATTAAGTGCCGTGCGGAAGTCAACCTGGTAGCGATATGCCTTAGACGTATCGGCCGTTCGTTCAGAAGATCGCGGATCCGGCTGCGGTCCTGTGCGATCGTGCGTATCGGGTGCGGTGTTTACCAACTACTTCAATACATTTCATGATTAGCATTCTAGGTATGACAAGCAGATCAAAAAATATGACCAGTCAGAAAAATGTAAGAATTCATGCCGATTTGTCAGAAAAATGAAAGATGCCGTGCCAATCGATCGGCCTCGGTCGCGTTCAAGAGAAATCGTTGTAGGTTGCGCATCTGCGAGCGCCGCGGTCGCGCATGCCGCTTGATCTTGGGATCAGGTTAGCGCTCGCGGATCTCGGATGTATCGAATCCGATCGTATCGAGCCGAGACTCATAGATCATCTGATATAGATCCGCATCGCGCTCGATGCCGAGTTTTTGCATCGCCTTGATCTTTTGCGCACTGATCGTTTGCTTCGTGCGGTGCAACTGTGTGGCGATCTTGGTGATCGACATGCCCGATACGTAAAGCCGCAGCACCTCGAGTTCATTCTTGGTGAGATCGGTTTTTTTGCGGGTGCTCTGTGAGCTTTTGAGCGGCCGACTGATGCTCGGTGACAGATACTCGTAGCCCGTGCGTACCGAATAGATCGCGGAAACCAGGTGCCCGATGTCGTCGGTCTTGCTGACGATCCCCTTCACTCCTAGTTTCAGCAGTTTGCTGGTCATTACCACGCTGTCCAGCGCCGTGAATACGATGATCGGTAGATCCGGATAGTGCGAACGGATGTACGTGAGCATCGTGAGGCCGTCGTTGAATTTGCCGTTCGGCATTGAGAAATCGGTGATCAGCAAGTCACACTGTCGCAGGGTTAGCAACTCGACAATTTCGGTGGAATTGCAGGCAGCGCCAACGATTCGCAGCGGGCGCAGATTGCGCAACGTCGCCTCGATGCCAGTCAGTACCAGTGGGTGGTCGTCGGCGATCAGTAAGTTAAACGTGGTATTTGCAATCATGCCGTGGCCTCTTCGCTATTCTTGATGTGCATTCGCAAATGTAATTTAGCGGTGAGGCCACGGATTGGGCGTATGACTCGTCCTATTTTTACAAATAACCGATAGGACAAGTCCTATATTTCACGGAGGTGATGATGAGGTTGTCAGGCGGATCCACGCGGGTAATCGTGCCGTTGTATCAGGTACCGTCCTTAGCACCCGACACAACGAGCCCGGTTTCATATGCGTATTGAAACAAGTCTGCGTCGCGCTCGATGCCGAGCTTCTTCATCGCTTTGATCTTCTGTGCGCTGATGGTCTGCTTTGACCGATTCAATTGGGCGGCGATCTCGTTGATCGACAACCCAGACGTGTAGAGGCGGATGACCTCGGCCTCGCGCGAAGTTAGCGGCTGGGCCATGCGCGACAATGTTTCGGCCGTCGGGGTCTTGGTCTGTGCGCTCGGCGAGAAGTACGTTGCCCCTGCGTAAACGGCATGGGTGGCCGCGATCAGATGACCGATGTCGTCGACCTTGCTAAGTACGGCGTTCGCGCCGTTTTTTATCATTTCCTGCAGTATGGCCGGATTGTCGATCGTCGTCAGTACGACAATCTTCATGTCGGGCCAGTTGCGCCGAAGGAATTTCAGCAAGGGCAGGCCATCTACCACGCGGCCACCGGGCATCACATAGTCGGTGATGAGAACGTCGCAGACGGTGCCGGACAGCCGCGCGACGAGCTCGTCGGTAGAGTTTGCGGTGGCGACGATCTCGATGGTCGGTACTCGACCGAGCTCATGATTGATGCCGGACAGTACGGTCGGATGGTCGTCGGCCAAGGTGACGCGAATGTTCATGGCGTGTCGGTGGGGGCCCGAGGAGGTTGTCTTTGAATATTTTAGAGATAAGACGGTTAGTGTAATCGATACGCGTTCCTGGTCGGGTCATATGCCGGCGAAGTCGCTGAGAATATACTTGCCGAATCTTTCGTAACCCTCACAGTCCCGATATGCCTCTTCTGCGCGAAACACTCGATGAGCTGCGCCGCTACCACCGGCTACTAATCACCGGCGGATTCTGGACAGCGGCGCTGGTGCTGGTGATGGCGTTGATCGCCAATGTGACCCTCCTCGTCCGAACCTACATCGATGACCAGCACAACATGTTCATGATCGCGTACCGGCTCGTGCACGGCCAGGCTAACACGAATGAGAAGTCATTCCTGAATGCGCTCGCGCGCGCGGAACTCTCCTGGGGCGATGAGCGTCCGGTACCGGCCAGTCTCGTAAAGCGCTTCCGCGCTGGCGGCAACCTTATGTACTGGAAGCCGTTTCCGGCAGAGTCGCTCGAGTTACTGATCATGGCCGCCCCGGAAGCGCAGCTTTCCCCTGCGGAGATCACGCACTACATCCAGTTCGCGACGCAGGTCAGCCGTGCGAGCATCGCAATGTTGAAAGTACGCGGGCGGCAGTCGACTCAGATTTTTTTTAGTCCGGATCGCAAGGTCGTCGCCATTCTGCCCTCGTCGTCGATCGATCGCCCGGAGCGCCTGGCCAGCCCGGCGGGGCGGGCCGCGTTCGTGAAGGAACTGACCGGGGTCGTCGAGGATCTGGCCGCGGGCATCGCGCCACCGCGTTTTCGTCACGCGGTGCACTGGTCGTCGCGTCTTTATCGGTTACCTAACGGCCGCGCGGTATTGCAACTAGCGGCGCCGATTATTCACCGCGGTGCTGTCAAAGTCGTACTTGTCGACCAGGTCGATCCGAACGATCTGGTGTGGCCGATCCTCGAAGGGAATTACAATGGGACGTATACAATCGTTAATGCCAACGGTGACGTAATCGCGACTGCGTCGCGCGAACAACCGGACAGAGCGTTGCTCGATCGCGTGTTGCAATGGCAGCACGAGCATGGCGCAGGTGCCGACAAGATGACTGAATACCGCGACGGTGGCCACTATCTGCTTTCGCAACGCATCGGGGACACGGGCTATTCACTCGTCTACACCTATTCGTGGCGTGACGTCGTCGGTGCCATTGGGGGCGAGGCGCTCGCGACGGCGGCCATTGCGATCACAGTGCTCATGGCGATCTGGCTCATGCTATATCTCATCAGCCGTCGCATATTCCGCCCCATGTATGCGCGTTCAGAACAGGTGTTCGAGAGCGAGAGGCTGAGCCGCACGGTAATTGAGACGGCGCCGGTCGGCCTCGGTCTCGTTTCGACCGAGAACGGGGAGCTATTGCATGGTGGGCCGTCGCTGCTTGCATTGAGCGGCCTGCTCGAGGATGGAATTGCCCCGTTGCTTGCCGAGTTGTCGAAGCGGTATGCGCGACTAAAGGGAGCGCGAGGCAGCATGTCCGACGAAGTGTTTCAAGAGGACATGACGTTGCGCACGATCAACGGTAGTGAAATCGCGCTTCAGGCTCGCTTCGCACTAGGACGCTACCTCGGCAAGGACGTACTTGTCACCGCGTTCGTCGACGTCACCGCGAGCCGGGTGTTGCAACAGCAACTACGCGACGCGAAGATCGCCGCAGATCAGGCAAGTGCAGCCAAATCGGCTTTTCTGGCAACGATGAGTCACGAAATTCGCACGCCGCTAAACGCGATTCTCGGCAATCTTGAACTGCTTGCCCACTCATCATTGAGCCCGCTGCAACGCGATCGGATACACACGATCCGTACGGCGTCGAACGGGCTGCTGGGGATCATTCAGGATGTACTCGACTTTTCGAAGATCGAAGCTGGCGAAATGCAATTCGAGCGCATTCCGTTCAAGGCGGCCGACGTCATGACGCGGGCGCTGACTATGTTTTCGCCGGTTGCGCAGGCGAAGGGCGTCGCGCTGTACGGTACATTCGGTTCATCGATCGACCAGATCATGCATGGTGATCCGGCTCGTCTCTCCCAGGTCGTGCACAACCTGTTGTCGAACGCAATCAAGTTTACCCCTGCGGGCAAGGTGACTCTCGCTATTGGGTATGAGACTCAAGTCAGCGAGACGCGCACTGAGAACATGCTTGTCGTGACCATCGCCGATACTGGCATCGGTATCGACGCCACGCAGCGCGCACAATTGTTTAAGGCGTTTGCGCAGGCGGAGTCGTCGATCTCCCGACGCTTCGGTGGTACGGGTCTTGGTCTTGCACTATGTCAGCGTCTAACTGCAGGTATGGGTGGCACGATCGAATTCGACGGCGAAGCCGGTAAGGGTAGCCGCTTTTCGGTGCGCATTCCACTCGGTCGAATCGATTCGGGCGGAGAGCAGATCACGCCTGACGCACGAATCTTCGCTGGTCAACATGTCACGCTACTCGCCGCTGCCGGCGAATGGCACACGTACGGCGCAACATTGATCGAAGCATGGGGGGCAGTGGTCGACGCGGCACATCATCCAGATGAGGTGATCGATACGAGCGACCGTTTGATTGCGATTTGCGGCGATCGCGAAGGATGGTCTGCCGAGAGTGAAAACCGCCTCGTCGAGGATTGCATCGCGGTGATCAATTGTAATGTCAGTGGCCCGCTGCACCCCGTACGTGCTGGTCGTATGTTCAACGTGTCGTGTTATTCGCCGGCAGGCTTGCGCGCAGTGCTCGCTCATCTGATGAACGGTAAGCCACTCGCGCCGCCGGACGACGCGCAAGTTACAGAGACGAAGGCGGACAGCGAACGAACAAGGGCGAAACGGCTCGACCTGCACGTTCTCGTAGCTGAAGACAACAGCGTCAATCAACGACTTTTCGACGAACAACTGGCAATGCTCGGTTGCACGGCGAGGATCGTGGCGGACGGCATCGACGCTCTCCAGGCGTTATCCGGCGAATCCTTCGACGTCGTGCTCACCGACCTTCATATGCCGCGTATGGATGGCTACGTTCTTGCGCAGATCATGCGCGAGCGTTGGCCCGACACGCCGATTGTGGTGGTGACCGCGGATGCGACTGCCGACCAACTCCGGCGTTGTGACGAACTCGGCGTGCGCGCCGTTGTGTCGAAGCCGATTTCGCTCGATGGCCTCGCGCGCGCGGTGACGCAGGCCGTCGGTGGCACCGGAAGGGACATTGGCACGGGCGGCGGGGCGCTGCTCGGCGCTCAACCGATGCCGCCGTCGCTCGTAGACGCGTTTCGCAAGTCCTGCGCGAGGTCGCTTAAAGTGCTGAGGTCGGCTCAGGCGCGCGGCGATGCGTCGGCGATGCTGGCGGAGTTACACTCGCTGAAAGGAGCGTTAGGTATCTTCCAGCAGCGCGAACTTGGGCAGCAATGCCGTGCACTGGAGCGACGGATCGAGGCGGCCGGGCTTGAGCATGCGAACGTGGAATGGCAGATGTTCGAACAGGCGCTCGCAGCATTGCTGGCGGAGCGCTCGCACGAGGGACGCACAAGCCGAGCAGTTTAGGCTTCAGTCGACAAGTGCCTCACTGGCAATGTTCGTCGGCCGGTCAGAACCGGTGAATGATCCCAGCACCAAACCCGAACTGGTTCCCGGTCGACGACGGCGCGGAGTTAAACCCATCACCCAGCGTCGCGGTTGCGTCGACGATGCTGCCCGCACCGCTCGTACCGAGCGTCTTGCCCTTCGCGTGCTGATACGCTTCGAGCAGGTACAGCCCCGTGCGCTTCGACAGCGAGTAATACTGCGACAGGTTGAACTGGTGATACTGCGCGCTGTCGGTGATGCCGTTCGCGTCGGTCGCGCGCGTGTACGCATATCCTGCGCCGACATCCCACACCGCCGACGGCTTCCAGTGCAGCACCGCGCCGACCGTGTTGAAGATCGCGGTGTTGACGAACTTCGACGCCGCGCCCGGGATGTATTCGGTATTGGTGTACGTGGCCGTCGCATCCCACGCGTCGCTGAACCGGTAGCCCAGGCCCACCGCGAACCGCTGCTGCGCCTTCGCGGTCTGGTAGCCGTTCGTGAGCGCCGACACGCCCACCTGCGAGCCGCCGTTCGACGTCGTCGAATTCGAGCCCCACGTGCCGCCGGCCGTATTCGAATTGTTCACGCGCTCGAAAGCAATGCCGACGCCGAGCGGGCCGGCCGCGTACTGAATGCCGGTCGCCCACGTCGAGCCGGCATTGGTACTGCCGGCCACGCCGCCGAACGAATACGAGCCGCTCAGCGTCAGCCCGTACCATTTCGGCGACGTGTATTCGAGCGTGTTGTTTGCGCGATAGATCGTGTCGAGCCCGTCGACGTCGCCCGGGTGCGCGCCGTAGTAGCCGGTGATCCACGTCGTCGGGCTGAACGCGGACATCGTCTGGTAATACGACGCGTATTGCCGCCCCGCGGTCAGTGTGCCGTAGGTCGCATTGGTCACCCCGACCCACGCCTGCCGCCCGAACATCGCATCGGCGTACTGCGTCGCGCCGGTACCGGAGTTGAAGCCCGATTCGAGCGTGAAGATCGCCTTCGTGCCGCTGCCGAGATCCTCGGCCCCCTTCAAGCCAAAACGGCTGCCGGCCCACACACCCTGGTTCATCCTGACCACCGATTTGCCGCCGATCGTCGAGCCGAGCGTCGTCGCGTTGCTCTGGTAGCCGATCCCGTTGTCGACGATCCCGTACAGCGTGACGCTGCTCTGCGCGAACGCCGATGCGGCCGCCGCCATCGCGATGGCGGTCAGCGCGACCCGTGATGCCTGCTTCCTCATCGATCCGCCTCCTTCCTTGCCTTGTTGAATGCGCGAGTTGTTGTGGTCGCGGCACGCCGTCGTCAGGTCACGGACGATAGACATGCCAGCCGTTACCGCCCTTGCAGACGAGTTGCGAACCCTGGACCTGGCATTGCGCCTCGTAACCCGGCGAGTACAGCCATTCGCCGGCCCAGTGCAGGTCGACGAACGGATCAGCCCTCGGCGCATCGACGACGAAGTTCGCGGCATCGTCGGTGCTGCCGCTGCCCGTGTAGCGCGCGGTGGCCGGATACGGGAACACCGGACGCGTGCGGGTCGTGTTGCCGTTCGCGTCGACGATCGATGCGACGATCCTGCCCGGCGTCGCGCCCGTCTCGGTCCAAGCCATCAGCGGCGACAGGATGTCGAACACGTTCGGCCCCTGCCCGCCGCCGCAGTGCGCGACACCAGGGAACAGGTAGAAGCGCGCGAAGCGGTCGACTCTCGCGTCGCCCATGTAGCGCTTCATCGCTTCGTAGTACTCGATGCTCGAACGCGGCGAGATATGCTGGTCTTCCAGGCCGTGCCACAGAAGCAGCTTGCCGCCGTGCCCGGCGAAGCGGCTCAGGTCGGGATCGGTCGCGGCCAGGTAGTTCGATACCGGCACCGTCTTCGCGAAGCCGTCGAGCGTGAACTTCAGGTCGCCGATCGCCGCGGAGGGATACGACGCGTTGTAGTAGTCGAGATAGCGCAGAAACGGCAGCACGAAGCCGATCGTACCGCTCTGTGCGGTCGCGGTCGCCGGCACGAACAGGGTCCAGTTCAGCTCGGAGCCCCATTCGCGCGAGACGAGCGGCTCGAGCCGCGTGCCGTCCGCGGCCGTCGCGCCGTCGTGAATCCGGCGGACGACGTCGGCTTCCTGCGGCATCAGGCAGGTCGCAGAAGATTGGCCTGGCGCGCAGACGATCGTCGCGGGATCGAAGTGACACGCGCGCGGGTTGTCGATCACGCCGTCGACCACGCCGTCCAGCCCGTCGCACGCCTTCAGCACGGCCGCGTGCAGCATCGGCAGCTTGCCTGCGAGCAGGATCGCGTTGCCCGTCTTGGGGTCGGTGTTCACCGCGTTCGGCCATGCATGGTGGAACGTGTTCTGCACGATCAGATCGTTTGCGGGTGCACCGGCGGCGATGCCGTCGAAGTCGTCGGGGAAGCGCTGCGCCTCCATCAGCGCTTCGCGTCCGCCGTCCGAGCAGCCGTCGAAGTACGCGTAGCGCGCGGGCCGTGCATAGAACTTGCCAATGATCGCCTTCGCGACCTGAGCCGTTGCGTGTTCGGCGCGATACGCGAAATCGAGCTTCGCCTTAGGATCGAGCGCCCACGAACCGTCGTTGCCGCCTTCGTGGCCCATGTCGGTCGCGGCCATCGCGATCGTGCCATTCGTCACCGGCACGCACGTCGATGCCATCGGCGCATTGACGGACAAGTTGCCGCACAGGCCGCCACAGCCCGTTTGCAGGTAACGCTGCGTCCAGCCCTGCGTAGGCAGTTGCAGTTCGAACAGCGACGCGCCCGGGCCGATCGTGCCCTTCACGTCACAAACGGGCGCCGGTAGCGTGTTGTTACCAACCACCGTGCCGGCCGGCAGCAGAACCGCTGACGTGATCGTGACGGTGCCGTCGGTCACGCCGCTCAGGTCGAGCGCCGCGACCGACGGGCACGACATCGCGGGCATCACCGCGGAAAGATTCGCGAGTCCGGCGGTGCTCGCCGCGTTCGCCGCATTGGGCCAGCCCGTCAGCGCAGCACACAGCCACATGATGCCAATCGCCAGCACCCTGGTCAGCGCATCGCGCCTCACGCGTGCCGCCCGATACCATGCGCGCACCGTCCACCCTGCCCTGCAGTTCATCTGCATGCCTGTCTCCTGCATTTCTTCTGGATATGCCGCTCGCCCGGACCGGGCGACGCGGCGACGTTGTATTGATTCTTCGATAGATCGTGTGAGCCGGATCGCCACTCACCACTTCATCAGCATAACTAATCTCGTCATGAGAACTCGTTGCGAAGAGCGGTGAATCCCATCCGATTCGTTTATCGAGCCGTCCGCATCGGCTTTATGTGGGCTCCATCCCATGTTCGCGCTTGATGTGCGCGAATCGCGGCGACGCAAGATACGCGAGGAACCGCGCCGCGGCCACGCGATCGCGCGCGACGGCAGAGACCGCGGCGGCGAATACCGTCACGGCCTGCACGGCGTCGGGCAACGCGCCGACGATTGCGACGCCCGGCACGTGCATCAACTCGCTCAACTGCTGAAAGCCCAGCTCGACGTCGCCGGATGCGATCAACGCGCCGACCGGCACGCCGGGCGGGGTCTGTACGATACGCGCCGCGATCGCGTCGGCGATGCCCCAGCGGGCGAACAGGCTCGTCAGGTGCATGCCGCTGGGCCCCGTCGAATAGCCGATGCGGCCGGCGTCCAGGATCGCATCGCGCAACGCCGTCTCGGTACCGATCTCCGGCCGCCGCGCGCCAGTCGCGACCGCGACCGCGATGCGAGAGCGCGCGACATCCACGCGGCTGCCCGGCTCGACGTGACCGTCCGCCGCGAGCCGCTCGATCGCATCGGACGCGAGCACGACGACATCGAATGGCTCTCCGTCGCGCACGCGCCGCGCAGCGTCGACGCCGCCGACCGATGTGATCGCGACGCGCGTGCCCGCGTCGCGCTCATAAGCGGCGGCAAGCCGCGCGAGCAATGGCCGCGTCGCCATCGACGAAATGCCTGTGACTGGCACTGCTGCTTCCAGCGTCTGCATCATCGCGCCCACCTGCATCAGTCGATATAGCGCAAGCCGGCCTGACGCAGCGGCTCGCGCATGTCGTACATGTCGAGGCCGAGCACGCCGGACGCGAGCTTCGCGCGCTTCGCCGCTTCGTTCGCTTCTCGCGCCGCCGCCGTCTCGAGCACTTGCGCCGCACGCGCGGCCGGCACCACGGCCACGCCGTCGTCGTCCGCGACTATCACGTCGCCGGGATGGACGAGCGCGCCTGCACACACGACCGGCACGTTGACCGAACCGAGCGTCGCCTTGATCGTGCCTTTCGCCGAAATCGCTTTGCTCCAGACCGGGAACTGCATCGCCTCGAGCACCGCGACATCGCGCACGCCGGCATCGATGATCAACGCGTTCGCGCCGCGCGCCCTGAAGCTGGTCGCGAGCAGGTCGCCGAAATAGCCGTCGGTACAATCCGCGGTGATCGCCGCAACGACCACGTCGCCCGGCCGGATCTGTTCGGCCACCACATGCATCATCCAATTGTCGCCCGGATGCAGCAGCACCGTGACGGCGGTACCGGACGCCTGAGCACGCGGATAGATCGGCCGCATGTACGGCTTCAGCAGCCCCGTGCGGCCCATTGCTTCGTGCACCGTCGCCGAGCCGAGCGCGCCGAGCCGCGCCGCCACATCCTTGTCCGCACGCTGGATCGTTCGGTACACCACACCGAGTTCAGTCATGATCAAAGCCCCTTCGCTTTCAGTTGCGCATCCAGGCGCGGATACACGCGCCGTGCATTGCCCTCGTAGATCTTGCGACGCGCTTGCGCATCGAGCGACGATGCGTCGATGTAGCGCTTCGTGTCATCGTAGTAGTGACCGGTTTCCGGGTCGATTCCGCGCACCGCGCCGATCATCTCGCTCGCGAACAGGATGTTGTCGACCGGAATCACGCCGGTCAGCAGGTCGATGCCGGGCTGGTGATACACGCATGTATCGAAGAACACGTTGTTCAGCAGATGGTCCTGCAACAGCGGTTTCTTCAGCTCCTGCGCGAGCCCGCGGAACCGCCCCCAGTGATACGGCACCGCGCCGCCGCCGTGCGGGATCACAAAACGAAGCGTCGGGAAATCGCGGAAAAGGTCGGAGGTCAGGCACTGCATGAACGCCGTGGTGTCGGCGTTCAGGTAGTGCGCGCCCGTCGTGTGGAAGCACGCGTTGCAGCTCGTGCTCACGTGGATCATCGCGGGAACGTCGTACTCGACCATCTTCTCGTAGATCGGGTACCAGTAGCGGTCCGACAACGGCGGGCTCGTCCAGTGGCCGCCGGACGGATCCGGATTCAGGTTGATCGCGACGTTGCCGTATTCCTCGACGCAGCGCACGAACTCCGGAATGCAGGTCGCGACATCGACGCCCGGGCTTTGCGGCAGCATCGCGGCCGGCACGAAGTGATCGGGAAACAGTCGATGGATGCGATAGCACAGCTCGTTGCACACCGCCGCCCACGTGCTCGACACCGCGAAGTCGCCGATGTGATGCGCCATGAAGCTCGCGCGCGGACTGAAGATCGTCAGGTCGAGGCCGCGCTCGCGCATCAGCCGCAACTGGTTGTGTTCGATCGATTCGCGAAGTTCGTCGTCGCGGATGTTCAGGTCGGCCACCTTCGGTTGCTCCGACGGACTGCCGAGCGCCGCGATCTGGCGATTGCGCCACGCTTCCAGTGCCTTCGGCGCGGTGGTGTAGTGGCCGTGAATATCGATGATCATTGATGCTCCTGCATTTGATGAGGTGTCCGGCACCCTGGCACCGGCCGCGCCGGACGGCGGTGTGCGACGTGCGTCAGTGCGCCGGGTTTTCGAGTTCATGCGGTCCGGGCACGGCCTCGCGCTGCGTCGTCATGATCGCGACTGCCGCCAGCGTCGCCGGCACCGCGAGCATCGACAGGATCGCGTCGAACTTCCAGCCGAAGCCGAGCAGCGCACCGCCGATCGCCGAGCCGAAGATGCTGCCGAAGCGGCCCATCCCGAGCATCCAGCTCACGCCGGTTGCGCGTGCCACGGTCGGATAGCGGCCCGGCGCATACGCATTCAGCCCGGTCTGCGCGCCGCTCATGCAGAAGCCGGCTGCGAACACCAGCAGCGCGAGCGACGACGACAACGCACCGGCCCAGGCGAGCACGGCCACGCACAGCCCGCCGCCGAGATACGCGGCGCCGATCACCGGCGCCGGCCGCACGCGATCCATTAGCCAGCCCACGCCGATCGCACCGATCGTGCCGCCGATCTGGAACATCGCGGTCACGTTCGCGGCCGTGCTGACGGACAACCCGGCGTCCTTGATCAGCGTCGGCAGCCAGCCGGTCAGCAGGTAGATCACCAGCAGCCCCATGAAGTACGTGATCCACAGCGACAGCGTCACGCGGCCATAGCCTTGCGAGAACAGAACGCCGATCGGCTTGCGCGTCGGCAGCGGCGGCTCGTTCGACACGAACGTCTCGTTGCCGGTGAACTGGGCACCGCACACGCGGTTCAACAGCGCGCCGACGCGTTGCGACGGCGCACCGCGCACGGCCAGGAGCCGCGCCGACTCGGGCAACAGCCACAGCTGCAGCGGAATCAGCAGCAGCGGCAGCGCGCCGCCGAACAGCAGCACCGCTCGCCAGCCGTGCAGCGGAATCAGCGAGCCGGCGACGAAGCCGATCAGCGCCGAGCCGAGGTTGAAGCCTGTAAACATTACTGTGATCATCAGCGCCCGCATCCGCTGCGGTGCATACTCGGACAGCAGCGTCGTCGTGTTCGGCATCGCCGCGCCCAGGCCGATGCCCGTCAGCAGCCGCAGCACCGCCATCTCGAACGGCGAGTGCGCGTGCGCGGTCACGATCGTGAACACGCCGAACAGGAACACCGACGCGATCAGCACACGCTTGCGCCCAAACCTGTCGGCGCTCGGGCCGGCCAGCAGCGCGCCGATCACGAGCCCGATCGGCGCCGCGCTCATCACGAGCCCGAATTCGGGACGCGAGATCGCCCAGTCGCGAATCACCGACGGTGCGACGAACCCCATGATCGCGACGTCCATCCCGTCCGCGATCACGACAAGGCAGCACAGCACGACCAGCAGCCACTGGTAGCGCGACACCGGCCGGCTGTCGATGAACGACTTGATGTCGATTGTCTTTTCACTTGCCATCATGACTATCCTGTCTCCTTGGCGACGATCGGCCTATCGATTCGTCATCCTATTTATATGAGATGTTTCTCTTCCAGCGTTGCAGTCACGCGGGCGCCGCGATCCTGCGTGCGCCTTCGTCTTCGTTACGTGTTGCCCGGCTGGTCCGCGCCGTCCCAGTAGAGCGGCGCGGCGCTCTTGCCGGCTACAGAGTACAGCGCGCCCGGCGCGTTGCGCGTGCGCTGGAATTCCTCCAGCGATTCGCCGCGCATCGCCGCATAGATATGCAGGTTCGATACGCCCGTTACCGCGCCGAGCTTTTCCAGCAGGAAGAAGATCACGCCGTAGCGCAGCAGGCCGAGCCAGTCGCGCCGGCGAATCAGGTCGCGCTCCTCCGTGCTGAGATCCGCGGCCGCGAAGCTCGCTTCAGGATCGCTCAGAAACTGCGTGCGATGGGTGGGCTCGATCATCCGGTGCAGATAGTCGTTGATCCGGTACGCCCGGACGGCCCGCTCGATCGTGAACGGATAGGTGCCCGGTAGTTGCTCGACGCCGGCGAGTTCGGCCGCGATCCGTTGCCGGTGACGCTCTGCCGCCGCCTCGTCGACTTCAGTGTCCGCCGGCTCGTAGACGGCCGTCGCGATCCCCGTCATCGACGGCAGGTAGTAACTACGGTGGCGGCACACGACGCCCGCCGGCAACGCGCCGCGCATCGTGAGCCACATCACGACCTCGGCGCCTTCGAAGCCGCCGAGCGTCGCATATTCGCCGAGCGGCATGCCGGCCAGGCGCTCCGGATCGCGCTCGAGCAGATCGAGAAAACGTGCGTCCCATTCCGGATTGTTGAAGCCCGAGCGTTCGCCATGCACCTGATGCGACAGTCCGCCGGTCGCGACGATCGCGACGCGCAGGTCCTCCGGATAGCTTTCGATCGCGCGACGCAGCGCCTGGCCAAGCCGGTAGAAGCGGCGCGCGGACGGCACCGGCAGCTGCAGCACGCCCATCTGCAGCGGCACCAGGTTCACCGGCCACTCGGGCCGGTGCGGGCACAGCACCGACAGCGGCGAGAAGCAGCCATGGTCGAGCGGCTTGTTCTGGAAGAACGACATGTCGAACTCGTCGGCCATCAGCGACTGGCCGATATGCGCGGCGAGCGCCGGGTGGCCGGCGACCGGCGGCAGGTCGCGCGCGCCGCCGCCTTCGTCCGCTGGATGCCACTGCGGCCCGACGCCGAGCGAGAACGCCGAATAGTGATCGAAGAAGAACGACGTCACATGGTCGTTGTAGATGAACAGCAGCACGTCGGGACGCTTGTCGGCGAGCCACGCGGCCAGCGGCGCGAAGTTTTCGAAAATCGGCGCCCAGACGGGATCGTCTTGCTTGTTCTTATCGAACGCGAACCCGATCGTGGGGGTGTGGGAGGCCGCAATGCCTCCGATAATCCGTGCCATGCCAATGCTCCTTCCTGTGCTCCGACGCGGTCCGGCCGCGCCGTTCGTTACTGATTGGATGCGTGCGCTTTCGCTCGCTGTGCGCGCCGGTGCGGCTACGGAGCAAGGCTGCGCTTGACGACCAGCGCGAGCGGAACGGCGAACACGAAATGCGACATGAACCCGCCGATGATCACGTTCGGGTCGAAATAGTTCGGATGATTGCTCGACGCGATCATGATCAGCACGTGCATCACGATCCACGCGACGATCGCGAAGAACAGCGCAACGAACGTCGCCTCGAAGCCGCGCCGGCGAAACCACGGCCAGATCGCCGCGAATACGATGCCCCACGACAGCGCGAACGCGAAATGGATCGCGGTGCCTAGGAAGTACGCGCCAATGCCGAGCGCGTCTTGTGCGGCCTTGCCGAAGACGAGCTCCGTCGCGTTGCGCGGGATACCGGCGAGCGGCATCAGATGCTGCGCGCCGACCCACACGAGCGCCTCGTAGACCCAGATCAGCACCGCGCCCGCGAAGCCGCCGCGAATGCCCGCGCGTACCGTATCGGAAAGCGGCGTGCTGCCAGCCGATGTGTCCGTCGATCCGTCTGCTCCGATGATGTGCTGTCGTCCCATTGCGCTGCCTCGTTCGTGGTTGCTGGTGCCGCGCCGCGCGCAAGCCCCTTTCGTGATCGGGCGAATAATGAATCAGATGGTGGCCCGATGCGCCGGCAACCGTGTGCTTGCGGTCCCCGGGATCGAAATTACTCAGTCGCCGGCCGGCCAAGACAGTCAGCGTAAACCCTTATATTTCGACGAAACTGTATATCCGGCAAGCTTTCAACCGGGATGCGAAGCCCCTCGCCGACGGCCCGGAAGCCCGCCGGATAAGACGCTAGCGCGTCGGCGTTCGGCGGCCCGCGAGCCGCAACCGGTCGCCGGGCGATTCAGGGTCGATAAATAAAATAGATGGATCGATAAGCACGACGCAAGCGCTGCCGCCACCGTTCCGGTAAAGTCGTTCAACCAGCTGCGCCGCCGACGCAGGCCGCACGGATACACGCATGTCGTGCGCGCGGCTACCGCCCCGACGCACACCGCCCGAACGCTCATGGACAACACCGAACTTCCGAACCTCGCCTGCCTGTACGCGGTGCAGCGCGTTGCCGAAACGGGCAGCGTAAGCCGGGCCGCCGCGACGCTGTTTCGCGCGCAGTCGGCCGTCACGCGCGCGGTGCAGGAACTCGAAACAGTGGTCGGCGAAGCGCTGTTCGATCGCAAGCCATCCGGAATGCTCGCGACGCCGGTCGGGCGTGCGGTGCTCAAGCGCGGCGAGCGCGTGATCGCCGAACTCGGTGCGCTCGCGAACTGGTGTGCGCTGCGCCAGTCGCGCCGCCGCGCGTCGGCCGACGGCGGCCTGCCCGCGTACCTGCTCAACACGCGGCGGCTCCAGCTGTTCTCGACGCTCGCGCGGCACCGGCACATGCCGAGCGCCGCGCGTGCGCTCGGCGTCACGCAACCTGCCGTCAGCAGCGCGATCCGGATTCTCGAGAGCGGCGCGGGCTTCGCGCTGTTCCATCGACATCCGCGCGGTCTGCTGCTGACGGCCGACGGCGAGACATTCCTGCTGCACGTGCGGCGCGCGCTGAACGAACTGCGGCACGTCGCCGACGACGTCGCCGCGCTGCACGGCAGCATCCAGGGTGCCGTGACCGTCGGTGCGCTGCCGCTCGGCCGCACGCTGATGCTGCCCGAAGCGGTCGCGCGCGTCGTCACGCGATTTCCGAAGGTGCGCGTAATCACCGACGAAAGCGCATACGAGGCGCTCGTCGCCGGCGTGCGCGCGGGCGACATCGACTTCATCCTCGGCGCGCTGCGCGCGAGCGATCCGGCGAGCGACCTCGACAGCGAACGGCTGATGTCCGAGAACCTTGTTGTGCTTGCACGCCACGATCACCCGCTCGCCGGCGTGCGCAACCTCGCGCTTGCGAGCCTCGCCGGTGCGCAGTGGATCCTGCCACGCAGCCATTCGCCCGCGCGCGGCCTGTTCGAATCGCTGTTCCGGCGCATGAGGCTCAAGCCGCCGATGCCGACGGTCGAAAGCGCCGACCTCGCGGTGATTCGCGGCCTCCTGCGGCACACGGACATGCTCGCGGTGCTGTCCGAGCAGCAGCTGCACTACGAATGCGAAGCGGGACTACTTGCCGTGCTCGATGTGCCGATGCACGGAACTACCCGCGACATCGGCCTGATGACGCGCGCCGGCAGCCCGCCGACACCGGCTGCGCGTGCAGTGATCGACGCGCTTCGAGTGGTGGCGACCGAGGTTGCACGCATGCCGCACGCGGCCGCCGCCGCCGCGCGATGATGAGGCACAAGGCCGTGTTGAGGAACTCGCAATGCGCGCGACGCCAGCATAGTCCCACAACTCGATCGACACGCAGCCTACCGGGCTCGCCCCACGCACGACATGGCGTTTCGCGGTGGAATGGAATGACGCAACCTTGCCACCGCATCGGGACATTTTCCGTCCCGATGCGGTGCAGCCGATCAGCGCGGCCCTTGGTCGCGATCGACGCCCAACCGGTCGCGAAAGTCGTCGAAACCCTCACCGAAGAAACTGAAGAACCGTGCCGTCGGACGATTCCGCTTGTCGAGCAACCCGAAATGCCGTCCGACAACCCGTCCCACGAACATCAGCGTGTCCGCCGAGTTGTTCGTGCCCGCGAATCCTGTCTTGATCAGGCGTTGCCTGCGCGCGTCGGGGGTTGTTTCAATCAACATGCAATACCCAGCCAGTCCCGCGCAAACAAGGCAAACCTGGACTCGCTCGGCGCCCGCGACGAACTCAGGCTCGCCATTGTTCGCCACGAGCAAGCCCTGGTCGCTACCGTTCTCGATCGACTGAATCTCCTTGAGCGAGCGTACATGCAGATCGAATTCCCGCTCGTCGAACGGGTAACTGTAGTTCCGGAAATTCCGTCTGAACGCACGGTATAGCGCGGCGTGTTCCGGTGCTCCTAGCCACCGCTTGAAGTCCTCCGCATCGGGATTCGCCGGCTCGGTTTCGCGATAGGCGCGATAGGTGCTCAGCACACGGCTGAACGGATGACCGGCCGGCACCCAGTTCCCCCCTTCGCCGGGCGCCGTCGAAGCGTCGTCAGGAACGACGATGCCGTCGCCACCAGTCAGGCTCCGGATGTCATACCCGATCATGAAGAGCGCGGCCTCGAACGCGTGACACCGCGCCTGTATCGGGTTCGTGCCGTCGACATGCGGCTCGTCTGCGAACAACGTCGTCCGCTCGAGCACCGCACGGATGATCCAGCCTGCGCGCACTTGCCAGCGCGCCCAGCACGCTCGGGGCACCCGATTCGTATAGAACTGCGGGGCCCTCGCAAGACCGAGATCTCCCGGATCGCGAACCTGCGCCCCGCGCGCTTGTCCCGACGGGAAGCCGAGAAGATCGTGCCGAATGCCGATGCGTTCGGCATCTCGCCGAAACAGCTCGTACAGCATCGCCAGCGCCGCGCCGACCCGGCTGTCGTAGATCGGCGATCCTGTCATGTCGAACAGCGCATGCACCTTCGTCATCCCGGCATCGAAACGCTCGACGTTGCGTGCGTGCAAGTCGTCGGTCTTCTGCGAACCATCCAGCGCGAACAGCGGCGCGAGCGACTGCAGGTACGCGCAGAATGTGCGTTGCCGAACCTTCGACTGGATGAACGAAATCGCGCTGGAGACGCCGCCCCAACGCAACACTTCGCGCGCCGCTGCGCCGGCTCGCCCGTCGTCGCCGCTGACAACACTCGCGCGCAGCATGATGCCCAACCGCTGGAGAGACGCCCGCGTCGTTTCCCAATTTTGCGACTCGATCCGTTGCCCCGTGTCCGGATCGATCCATGCGCTGCGCCAGCAGTAATGCGCGAGAACGTTTTTAATACCGTCCACGCGGACATCGAGCCCGCCCGGAACGAACCTGCTGCCGGCAAAACGCAGCCGCACGGGCAGTGTCGGCAGGTGCTCGACGAGCCAGGTCACGAACTCCGCTACTGGACGTCCTTCGAGAAATGCATTGCGATCCATCGATTTCCTTTTCTCAACGATTGGATTGGTATTCACCGTTGCCCGGGCTTTCATGAAAGCGTCGCGTCGGCGCCTCCGTCCGCCAGAACGATAAGCCGGCAACGAGACAATTCGTGTCCCGCCGATTGTCCCGTGTCGCAACGAGCAAAAAGCGATTGCGTGATTCGCGACAGGGTATGTCGCAAGCACGTTGCACACTGTCCGTCAGATTCAGGAACAGGAGATGCACACGTGAATACCCGTATGACGAACCCGGCGAGCGGCGAGCGCGTCGACCTGGCGCGACTCTCTAGTTGCCAACGCAACGATTCCACAGCGCTGCGCATCGCATTGCGCCCGTGGGGATTCGATGCCTGCGTCGTCCAGTCGTGGATCAACGCACTGCCCACGCTGGATCGGGCCATCGCGTGGGAGATCGCGACCGATCGACGGGCGCCCGGCGCGGATATCGTGGTCCACGTCGTCAGGCCGGCGCCGGTCGCGCGCGGCCAGTTCTGCTGGAACGGCATCGGTGCGAACTATGCGCTCAGGCAATCGCTCGCGGCGTGCGGCACGGAGCTCGCACTTCTGATCGGCGATTCGGATCAGATGCCGGCCGGGCGCGTCGGGCACTGGGTCGCCGCGGGGGCATTGCCACCGGCCGCAGCGCTTACACGGCTCGGCCGGTTGATCGCGGCGTGCGCAGCGCCGCAGCGGCAGACGCAGCCGCCGGTGCGGCGCACGCTCATGCGCCTGATCTCGCGCGACCTGGACATGGCCTGAACGGTTTCGCGCGGCGGTCGCGGACAGAACGCCGCGCCGCCGCCCGATTGTTTCTACTGCGGCGACGAAGGCCTCCACACGTCAAGCGGTCATTCCGGCCGCCCCGCTGCGTCGGCGCGGCTCGCACCGGCCGGCTTGCCGTACATACGTGCAAGCTCACTCGCCTCCCGCACGAACTCGGCACGCAAGCCGGCGGGCGCCAGCACCTCGACGTTCGGCCCGAACGAGCGCAACCACCACCGCAACCGCTGGCTCAACAGCACCGTGCCCTTGACGAAAAGCGCGTCGCCGTCGCGCGTATGCGCCTGATCCTTCGACATCGGTGCTTCGAGCAGATGCTCGCCCGCGCCTTCGACGAACTTCAGCTTGAGCATCACCTCCTTCTCGACCATGAAGTCGAAGCGACGCTGTTGCTTCACATAGGCATCGAGCGAAAAGGTCGGCGGATAGTCGAAAGTTTCGAGCAGCGCGGTGGCACGCGTGAAGCGGTCCATGCGGTACATCGTCGGTTCGGTCTTGCCCGGGGTGCCGCCCACCAGGTATACGAGCCCGCCCACTTCCACGAACCCGAGCGGGAGAATGATCTTCGCCCGATCGTTGTCGGTGTTGTGACGCGGGCGGTAGACGATTTCGAGCTTGCGCTCTTCGAAGAGCGCGCGCGACACGATTGCGAACAGTTCCCGGTCGATCACCGGGTAATGCAGCGAGAAGCCGCCGCTTTCGACCGCAACCTTGCTCGCCCAGCGCGAATAGCGCCGCTCGGTTTCATTGCTCGTCCGCTTCAGCCGTGCCTCCGCGATGTCGAACATCGACGACAGCGATTCGGCCACCAGCTCCGGAATCTGGCGCGACGAAAAGCGCCGCAACGTCTGCAGCGCGAGGGCCTCGTCGAACGTCATCATCGAGCCCGCCTTCGCGGCCATGCCGCTCGCGCCCGCCTTCTTGCGCCACACCAGCGCCGTGCCGCGTTCGAGCACTTCGACGAGTCCGTCGCGCTCGAGCTTCGCGAGGCGCCGGTTGATCGTCCTGACGGTTGGCGTGTCCAGCGCGGTCCGCGACAGCCAGCGGTGAATGTCGGGGGTGCTGATGTAGTCGTCGTGCGTCGCGGCGTCGGGCAGCGCGCGCATGATTTCGCGATCGAGATCGGACATGATGGGTAAGCGTCGCTCGCAAAGGGTCGATCACGGTATATCGGCCGGCGACGCGTATTCTTGAGCGCGTCGTATCAACGCTTCGCGCGAAGCAAGCCCCTCAGGCGACGCAGCGCGTGGTCGACCAGTGCACTCGGCGCATCGAGCGGACCCGCCGGGCGCAGATCCAGGGCGGCGCTACCGCATGCCGGACATTCGGGCGGAACGATGACCACGTCGCTGCGCGGCCTCACCACGCAGTGCCAGCCGCACGTGCGGCACGTCATCCTGATCGGGGAAACGGGAACCGGCATGGCGCCAACCCCAACCAGGCGGTCAGGTCGGCTGCGATGCGCCGTTCGCGGCGTTCACGGCATCCCGGCGCACCTTCTCGATGTACTTGCCCAACGCAACCGTGGAAAGGACGCCGACCGCAAACGTGATCGCAAATGCGGCAAGGCTCTCGAGCGGTGAATTGTTGTTCAGCATGATGGATGCTCCGTGGTTGTGCATGCGTGTTTCGTTGAGTTCGTTCGGAGGATAGCCGTGCATCGCGACATTTCGTGTCGCGATGCACGGGGCGATGCGATCCGCAAGGCGACCGGACTAAAACCCGATGGCCGCGAAGGCGGTCACGCGCGCGGCCCAGTCGCTGCGATCCCGTTCCAGCCCCCCGGCCTTCGAGCGCAATTCGTCACGCTTCGTCTGTAGCGGTTGCAACTGCTCGTGCAGCGCGAGCGCGATGACTTCGTCGACACTTTCGATCAGCCCCGAATGGAGCTGCGAGCAGGCCTCCTCGATCCATTGACCGCGTTGCAGCGCCCGATCGTGCCGGCTCTGGTTGTCACGCTCTTCGCCGTGATATTCGCGTGCGACATCGATCGCGACCGCAGCCAGCTGAATCACCGGCGCGGCCTTGTTCGCCCACGTGCCGAGCGTCTTCGACCAACGCCCCTTGAGCCCGGGAATCTTCAATTTGCGCCCGAATTCCAGCAGCGTCTTGATTTCGTCCTGGTGGACGCCTCGCAACTTGCCGAGCGCGGCGTCGAGCATCTTGCCGGTGAACTCGCCGCCGCTTTCGTCTTCCGCAAGCGGATACTGGAGCCCGTCGGCGGCCAGCGCAGCGCCGATCCGGCCTTTGATGTTGCGCTTGAGCTCCTGTTGCAGCCACGTCTGTACCGTCTCGCTCACCGATTCGGCGACCTGTGTCAACATGGCGAGAATGGCGTCGTTCGATCCGCCGTTCGCAATGGCGTCGCCGATTGCCGGACGCTTCAGCGTCAGCTCGCTGCGGATCTTGTTCGACGCCGCATTCGTCAGCAGCCTGAATTCTCGCGTGACGTGATCGATCTGCGCATCGACCACACGCATGTCGGTTTGCGCGGGTGCCTCCTTGTCGATCGCGTCGGCTACGGGCTTTAAAAGCGAACGGTCCAGGCCTTCATGGATCTGCTGCAGCAGTTTCCTCTCCCCGTCGTAATCGACGAGCCACTGCCGGAACCGGAGCATGAACACATCGAAGCGCGCGTGCTCGAGCAGCACCGCCTTGTTTTCGAGCCGCGCGCGGCAAGCCGATTTGACGTTCATCAGAATCGTGGGGATCGCATCGAGATGCTGCGTGTCGAATCCCCGCTGCTCGGCATGGTTCAGCATCGTTTTGGCGAAACGTGCCTGAACCTCCTCGATGTGCCCTGGGGTGCCGTCCTCGTAGTTGAGCACGATGAAAAGCGGCCGCTTCCGTTCCAGCAGGTCGAAGATCCGGCCCATGATGTCGCTCGAATCCTGGTCCTCCTGGCGCAGCACGAACACGATCAGGTCGGTGCGCTCGAGCTGTGCGAGGCTGATCGCTTCGTGCTCGATGGGCGCGTTGATCCCGGGCGTATCGAGCAGCACATGGCCATCCCAGTCATGGACATGCACCTCGTCGGTCGTGGGAACGTCCCCGACCTTCGCAACTTCGCGCCCGACCAGCGTGTTGATCAGCGTGCTCTTGCCTGCGTTGTACGCGCCGAACAGCATGACGTGAATCTTCCGCGCGTCGATCCGCGCGTGCCAGTCGGCGGCAATGGCTTGCGCGCCTGGCATGTATCGCTGCGCCAACGGGAGTGCCTCGTCGAGCAGCGTCTTGTATTGTTCAAACGGATTCATGTGCGATCTCCTCTTTCAACCCTTCCAGTTCGCGTTCGCTGGCGGATACGACCTGATCGACGCGCTCGACCTCCCGCATCATCAATTCGATCGACGCCTTGCAGCTCTCCACGTATGCAGTGACCGCGCTCGGCAAACGCTTGCGCAAGTCCTGCTCGATCGCGGCATGCAATCGCTCGTAACTCACGCCGACGGTCACGCGCTTGCGCTCGGTGTCGACGAGGTAGTCGCCCCCCTTCTCGCCGAGGAACGTGCTCGCCGCGCCGGCCAACAGGCCGCCGACGGCTTCGCCCACGCCGACGCCCGCGAAGGTTCCGAGGCCGGGAAGCAGGATCGAGCCGAGCACGGCGCCGAGCGCTGCGCCTGCTGCGCCGGCCGCGCCCGCAGCGGCCGCTTTCTTCCAGCGGCCTTTGGTTTCCTCGTATTCCTCGCTGACATCATCGAAGCCACCATGTTGCCCGTCGCTCATCGCGAGCAGTGCCGCGTTGATCTCGCCCGCATACTCCTCGAGCTCGCGCGCCAGGTGTTCGTCGATGGCGTTCCGGCTCAGTGCGGAGAGTTCCCGGTACACCGCTTTCGCGTCGCGACGCTGCTTGTGGCGCTCGAGCAGGCCGGGCAGTTCGCCGAGGACCTCGTCCACGACGCGTGCCGCGATGTGCGGGCCGTTCTTGTCGAGCGCCTGGACGGCGTCATGCGCCGTGTTCTTCACCGTGTCGAGATACGGGCGAATCTCCTTCTGCAGCGAGCCGGCCACGTTTCTTTCGAGGTGATTGATCGTCAGCTCGACGGCCTTGCGCTCCTTGTACTTCGCGGCTTTCTTCAAGGTTGCACGCAGTTCCTCGTAGAGGCGCTGAAAGCCCGCTTCGTCGAGCATTGCATCCGGATCGCCGCTCGAGCGAACGACATGGGCCGAGACCGACACCGGCCTGCGAACCAGTTCGACGTCCATCCCCGACTGATGGAGCTTCGTCCGCGCGCGTTCGAGCACGTCGCTTTCCTGCAACGCGCGGTTTTGCGCCGACTTGTTCCGCAGCACCTTGACGATTGCGCCGTCAACCTCGTCTTCGTCCGTCACGTCGCTTTTGGTGATGACCGGGACAAGCGGCTTGCGGCTCTTCAACTCCACACTCAGCGCGTCGAGCTCCTGCACCTGGCCGGGCGACGTGGAACTGGTGAGCCACAGTACCGCGTCGGCGCTGTCCGTGAACCGCTTCGTCAGGTCGCCGTTTTCCTGCGTGACCGAATGCAATCCCGGCGTATCGAGCAAGATCAGCTTTTCCCCGAGCTTGACGCCCTGAATTCGGGCAGTGGCTTCCGTTGCTGCTTCGACGAACGGCCCCGGAGCGTCGACAATCGCGTCGGCTTCGAGGTAGAAATACTGGACCCGTTCTCCGTGGCGCCTGAAGCGTTCGCCAAGGAAATTGCAGAACGAGCTCTTCCCGGCATTGACTTTGCCGAACACCAGCAGGACGGCCTTGTCACCGAAGGCTTCGCTCAGACGCCGCATCGGCGCGCTGCTGTCCCGATCGCGTGCCCAGCCTGCCACGCATTCCGCGATCCGCTTGCGCAGTTCCTCGACCTGTCCCGTCAGCGCACTGCCCTGCTTGAGTCCGCGCGCCTTGGCAGGCTCCATCTCCAGCCGGCGCGCCAGCCTTGACGACCACCCGTCGAGTTTGGCGAGATCGTCCTGCATCGCACGGGCGACGTGCTCGAACTTTTCCAGTTCGCGGACAAAGCATGCTTCGTGGGTTTGCGCTTTCGCGATTTCTTTCACTTCCAGGCCCCGTTGGCTATTCGTTGTTCTCATGCGGCACGCTCACGCCTGGGCGGATCCCGCGTCGCCGGTTTCCAGCGCGGCAGCCAGCGCTGCTTCGCCCTTCGACGAGAGCGAGCGTAACGCCCGCGCGACGTCTTCCAGGCGGCCGATTTCCGTCTTGACGACGTCGATCGAGTCGCGGTTCGCACACATCTTCGCCGTGTCCTCGAAGCGACGTTCGAACGCCGCGTAGACGCCGGCATTCGGACTGGCCGAGCACGCGCGAACCAGCGCATCGATTTGCGCGTCGGGAATCGTCATCTGGTGTTTCTGGAAAAAGCTCTTGAACGCAATGGCCGACTCCTTTTCGGCGGCCAGTCGCAGCGCGTCGCGCGCCGACGTGGATACGACGCGGTTCGACGACGAGGCGTCGGAAGGCGAAGGAATGGCGTCCGCGATCTTGTTGATGCCGTCGGCGACGGATTCCAGCGCCGATTCGAGCAAATCCGTCAATGTCGAGAAGAAGGTCATGGTCATACCTCGCTGAATTTCTTGTAAACGTCGGCTTCGAGCCGCCAGAATTCGCGCTTGAATTCCGCAATCATCTTGTTTCGATCCCGCTTCAGCATGGCCAGCCGATCCCGAAGCGCGGCATCTGCAATCGCGAGATGACCTCGCAGCACGTTGCAGCACGTCAGTAACTCGCTGGCGCGCGCCGCATGGACGTGGGCGGCGACCTGCGTGATCCGGCGCTTCAGCGCGCGCATGCCGCTCTTTTCGATCATCAGTTGCTTGCCGTCCTCGCGCCCGCGCTTGTAGCGCGTTGCCGAGACGGGGAAGACCTCCAGCGCGCCGACCTGGTCGCGCACGATACGTTCCACGTTGGCGAGCGTGGCTTCGTCCACCTGGTCGATCTGGGTCAGCACGACCAGCGCCGCGCGCCCCGAATGCGTGGCGTCGGCGGCAAGGTCGGTGACCAGCGCCTGTTCGCTGCCATCGAGTTCGCCCTCCCGAACCGAGTGGACGAACAGGCGAACGTCGGCCACTTCCCAGGTACCGCGCAGCGCAAGGCGATCGTCTTCGGACATGACGTCGGCATCGAGGCCCGGCGCGTCGAGCCAGCGCACGCCGTCTTGCTCGAGCGCGTCCAGTTGCGTGGTCTGTCGCGCATCGGATACGGCGAACACGCTTTCGCCGATCAGCTCGTTCAGCAAGGAACTCTTGCCGTGGTTGAACTTCCCCAGCACGGTGACGACCGGCGGCCTGTCGAAATCCGCCAGTTGCTCGAGACGCGAGATTTCCGCGTCGCGTCCGGGAAAGTAGGCTCGAATTGCAGTCAAATTCATGAAATCAACCGTTTGAATGACGACACAAGGAGCGCGCGATGCAGCCGCGCGCGGCAATGCATCCGGTCAGGGCCGGCTGCCGGTCGGAAATGGCCATGCGTTGGCAGGGTTGAGGGCTGTCTTGACGGCTGCCTCCGGCTGCTGCGATGCGGATGCGTCAGGCGTCGCTGCCGGCGCGCCCCTGACGACGCGTTTCGGCTTGGTCGATTTGCCGCCGGGTGTGCGCGATGGGCCGGGAGACTTCCTGGGCGCCGCCTTTTTGGGCGTGGAAGCATTAGCAGACGATGCATCGGGGCCGGGGGAAACGTTTGCGGCGTCCGCTTTGCCGCGATAACCGAATACCTGCTCCGGCGTAAAGCGATATTTCGTGATGCTCGCCCTTACTTCGTCGAGTACTTGCTGAACGTCTTCAAGGTTCGCCTTCCGGCCAATCACCGTGGAGGACTCACTTTGACTCGTCACCTTCCGCGAGGACATTTTTCATGCTCTCCATGTGCGGGAACCGTACACCCGAAGATGCAACAGGTTTTCCCGGTACAACACCATAACCACGCGATTTAACGAACGAATCTCATTCATGCCGGATCGTCCGGAATCTGGGAACAAGACAACATTTTGTTAACGGAATGCAATGCGCATTTCTTTATAGAGTGCAGTCATTTTTTTCTCGATCATGTCGCTGCAGGAAAAGCGAATCGGATATTCACGCCGGCGAACTGGCCCGGGGGCGAAGTGTGCCGTGCAATTCGGACAATGGGTGTCCCGATGGCGGATTCGATTCCACGGCGGCGTGAACAACGATGTGCATGCATCGATCACGACGCCGGTGCCGGCGATGCATAACCTAATTCGACATCGGGACACCGTATGTCCGAACGGGCGTCGACAATACCAACTCGACAACAACCGGACGATATTCTCGATGCCATTCTCATCGGACATGCGGTGCTCGACGTTCCTGGCCGGGAACCGCCCTCCCAAAGACGATTCGGATAACCAAGTAAATCTGTCTATCACTGCACGGCGAGCCCAACCGATGGCTGACAACCTTACTTTCAATCACGGGGCAATCAACCCCGCCGCCATGAAAATTCCGCTGAACGAGCGGCCCATGTCCGAGAAAATGCAGCATGTGGCCAACTGGATCGCGAGCAACTTCGACAAACCCGTCAAGGTGCGACAGGCCGCCGATCTCGTCGCGATGAGCGAGCGCACCCTGCTGCGCCACTTTTCGAGCGAGATCGGTATGACACCCAGCGCCTATTTGATGCATGTCAGGCTGGCACGCGCGCGTGCGATGCTGGAATTCACCGCACTCCCGGCAGACTCGATCGCTCGACGTTGCGGGCTCGGGAGCGGCGAGCATCTCGCGCGCCTGTTTCGGCAACACTTCGACGAGACCCCGATCGAATATCGGCGCGCACATGCGCATGCGCGCATGCGTGTAGCGGAGTGCGACGGCGCAAGCGACGCGCCCGAACTTCTTTCGCGCGTTGACGCTGCCGGCCGCTGATGCGAACGAAGTCCTCGCGCCGGACGCGATTTCAGAGGCGCGAGGGTGAAGCAAACATGCAAGCCGGCCGAGTGCCGGCGAAGCAAAACAAAAAATGACCGGCAATCGGCCTGGAAATCGATTCGATGCATGCCGGAATCTAAATGCGCGACGGGCGCCCAGGCGCACGATTCACTCTCGGCAACATCCAGGAGGGAACAGATAGCGCGGCGTTCTACGGTCTGATATGGAGCCTGCTCGAAAACGAGGCGGCTATGCCGCTGCGGAATGACAGCAAGCCAGTGGATGTCGCAACCCAGCGCCACAGCCTGTGGCACGGAGTCAATATCCAGCCGACTCGCCATGGCGCCAACGATGACGAAGGGGAGGCCAAGGTCGGCACGATGATTCCGCAGTTCAGACTTTATACGGCGCGATCAAGCCGGATCGGCGCGTTGTCCTGTGTGCAGCGTTCAACTCCCCCCTTGCGCCCGACATTCTGATCTGCACCTCGATCGGCAGTAAGGGCATCGATCTTCACAAGGAGTGTGCGGAAGTCATTCATCGCGACCTGCCATGGAACCCCGCCAAGCTCGAACAACGCATCGGACGTGTCGACCGCGTCGGCAGCCTCGCAGAAACACCGGGCCAATGGGTTCGTGTCGGCATACCGTTCCAGGAGCAAAGCTACGAGCGGTTCCAATACAGCGTGCTGCTTGCGCGCGCCCAACGCTTTCAAGTTCTGCTGGGCAAGCCTGACTTCGAGCTGAATTCTCTGGAAGAGGAATCAGGGGACGATAATGACGGCGATGTGAAGGAACTCGAGGCAGATCTCGATGCCACGAACGACGAGCCGCCCCCATCATTTCCCAAAGGATTTTTGCAGTGGCTATCTGTTGACCAGCGGAACAATGTGCCGAACGCGGACAGCGGAGGGAGCCAACCGGGCCAATTGTGCCGCAGCCGCAATTGTTCCCACGGCACAATGCGCCGCGCACTCACCTGTCCAACTCCTCCACCACGCCTATGTGTCCAACGATATTCGACCGCGGCGATGACCGGAGTTGATTCAGTGTTTCTCGATCAGTGTGCGGGAAGCGAACAATTCGGCATCGTTGCGGATACCGAGTTTACGATAGGCCGATTGCTTTTGCGCGCTGATCGTCTTGGGACTTCGGAAGAATTTCGACGCAATCTCCGACACGGACATACCAGCAAGAAAGCACCGCAACACTTCATGCTCGCGCGGGCTGAGCAGCAAGTCCGCCGGCGACCCGGAATCGGGCGACGGTGTATCGTCGCCGCTCGCGTCCCTCGGTTCGGCCCCACGTGAATCTGTCGTCGTGCACCACCTGATCCGGTTCGAGAGTTCGGCGCTGATAAATGTGTGACCACTTGCCACGACGCGGATCGCGCGTGCGAGTTCACCGAGATCCTCGCTCTTCCCGAAAAAACCGAGCGCACCTGCGCGCATCGTCATGTTGACGGTCGCTGACGTATCGTTGCTCGACATCATCAGCATCCGACAATCGGGGAACCGTGTATTGATGAGCTTGACGAGATCGAGGCCGTCGATCTCGTCGGGACCAAGCGTGTAGTCGAGTAGCACCACATCCGCGCGGTTCACTTCGAGCCAGCGAATCAGGTCGCGCGACTTGCCGAAGCTCGCTACCAGTTTGATGGAGCTCTTCTCGGTCAGGTAATTTGCAATCCCGAGTTGGACGATGGCATGGTCGTCCAGAATCACGACGCGGATCGGCTGGTGCCCAGGCCTCATAGTTACCCCTATCGTTGTTGTATACGGCGCGAAACGGCGAGCCCCGTTATTGTCGCGGGATGCCATCCATGATTATTTCGACTAGCTTACCGGCTTTTGGGGCAATTTTTAACCCTGGTGACTCAATGTGCAGGTCCTCCGGTCGCAGTGCCGCATTGCGTTTCCGCAACGCGCGACCTATGATGACGGTCTCATTTTTCGGTTTTACCTGCGGTCATCTCTGCGTCCGATACTCGTCTGAGGACCGTCCACGGCAGACCGGCCAACAATCTGGTTGAACAACGTGAGCAAGCTGAGTTTGAAACGATGTGCCATGCTAATGAGCGCAATCGTCTGGCTGACGCCCACGTTCGGATGGGCAAGCAATTCGCCGCAATTCACAGCTGAAGAGAAGGCGTGGATTGCTGCGCATCCGGTGGTGCGCACCGCAATCGATCCACACTGGCGCCCGTTCGAATTTCGCGACCACGGGAAAGTAGTTGGCATCGTGCCGTCGTACCTCGAAGCGATTTCGCGCGTGAGTGGATTGCGCTTTGAGTATGTCGACGGCCTGTCATGGGCGGACTCGCACGACGCCCTGATCTCCGGAAAGATCGATGTGGTGCCCGACGTATCGAAAAGCGCAGATGTGTCGATGTATCGCGCCGGCGTCACTGTCAGTCAACCGTACTTCGTCGGCACGATGTTCGTGGTCGCGCCGGAACACCTGAACCTGTTCGTCGATTCCCGCAATCTGGCCGGCAAACGAATCGCGATCAAGGGCAAGGGCGGGCTGGAATATGCGATTCGCCAGAGCGGCCTGCCGGTGACGCTGCTGACCTATGACGACGAACAGGATGCACTCACTGCCGTCGTCGACGGAAATGCGGATCTCGCCCTCGGCACGGACATATCCATCATGCCGCTGCTACGCCGACAGTTCCTGGGTCGGCTGTTCCTGGCGGGCGGCCTGCCGGACCGGCCATATGCGCTGGCCCTGGCAACCCGCAGCGACATGCCCGTGCTCGCATCCATTCTCGATAAGTCGTTGGCCGCGATTCCCGCTCGCACGGGCGAGGAGATTTCACGCCAATGGATGGAGTCGACTGACTACGGCGAGCCGACGCTGCGCTCAATCCTTTACTACCGACGCTGGCAGGTTACAGCAGCCGGCGCCACCGTGTTCGCGCTAGCAGCAATCGCGTTCCTTTCGTGGCGCGCACGCGCCGCTGCAGTTCGCAGCGAGCGCGAAAAGGCAATGTTCCTCGCGTTCGTGAGCCACGAGATCCGCACGCCGATGCACACGATCCTTTCGTCGCTCGAGCTGCTGCAACAGTCGCAGCTCACGCCGAAACAGGCTGGTCGAGCGGATGCAGCCGTTGCCGCCTCGGAATCGCTGCTGACGCTGCTCGATGACGTGCTCGAATACTCGCGACTCGAATCGCACAACGTCACACTCACGCCAGAACCAACGCAAATTGAGGCGTGGTTGCGGCGTAGCGCCGACATGGTGCGCTGGAGGGTCGACGAGAAAGGACTGAACCTTGCGCTTGAACTCGCCTGTCCAGCCGATTTGACCTTGCTGATCGATCCGGTCCGCACGCGGCAGATCGTGCTGAATCTGCTCGTCAATGCAATCAAGTTCACGTCGGAGGGATCAGTCTGGCTGCGTGTCGACTATCTGGAAGGCAAGCCGAACACTGCCGGTTCACTTGTGATCGAAGTGCGCGATACGGGGATCGGCATCCCGCCCGCGCGTCAGAGACGCATCTTCGAGCCGTATCAGCGCGTCGAGGAGCCGGGCAGCCGTCGCGTGAACGGCAGCGGCCTGGGCCTGTCGATCTGCCGCGAACTGGTCGAGCTCATGAACGGGGTGATTACCGTCAGCAGTAGCCCAGACAAAGGCACGATCTTCACCGTCATCCTGCCTGCGCAACGTACCCGATGGGTAGCCGGCCGGAATGCGGTCGTGCCGGAGGCGCCTTCACGTGAACCCGACACGACCGATACGCCGGCTTCCCAGCGAGTCGACGAAGGTCCGATGATCCTCATCGTCGACGATCACGAAGCGGTTCAACATGCGATCCAGCATCAACTTGATGCGCTCGCGTGCCGTTCGGCCATCGCCGGCAACGGCGCGCAAGCGCTCGATCGGTTCGAGCGCACTCAGTACGACATGGTGCTGCTCGATTGCAATCTGCCGGACTTCGACGGCTACACGGTTGCACAGCGCATGCGCGCCAGCGAGCAGCAACGCGGACAGGCGCGCACACCGATTATCGCGATCTCGGCGTCGACGGAAGATGCGCATCGTGAGCGCTGCTTCGACAGCGGCATGGATGGTGTGCTCGGCAAGCCGCTGCGGCTCGAAGCGTTGCGGCAGATGATCGATCTTTGGTGCCCGGCAAGCAAGCTTGACAGGCGCCAGCCGCCTGTCGAACCAACACCAATAGCAGGTCGGGAATTTCCAGAGATCTACCGTCGAAGTGTCGACGCGGATCTGGCGTCTCTGTGCACCGCACTCTCGGCCGGCGATGCTGACAAGGCGCGCTTTATGGCGCATAGAATCAAAGGGGCAGCCGCGATTGCCGGGCATGCCGGGACGAGTAACCTGGCAGCCGAGCTCGAGCGCATGCTGGAGGCGGTGTCCGACACGATTCCTGGCAATGTCGCCCCGCTTCATGATGAATTGTTACGGCAACATCGCATCGAGACGGCTACGCCGGATGCAGGCCAACCCAGGCCCAGCAGCACGCGCACGTAAGCCTATGTGGCTACCGCCTGATCCGGTTCAACACCCGCATACGCGGGGCACCACATCGCGATCATCTGCCGCAACGCTTCGAGCCGCAGCGGCTTGCCAAGCACACCGTCCATGCCGCTCTCGAAGCAACGCACCTTGTGCGCGTCGCCGGTATTTGCCGATATGACGATGATCGGAACGTATCGCCCCTTTCTTGCAGACTCGCGTTGACGGATCGCGCGTACGAGCGCGTAGCCATCTACGTCTGGGAGATTGCAATCCAGCAGCACCATGTCGACATGTGTGCGCGCGAGCTGCTGCAACGCGGCCTCCCCCGAGTCAGCGATGATGCCGACGCAGCCCAGCGCCTCGCATTGATCCTGCAGTGAGGCCCGTACGGCTTCGTTATCATCGACGATCAGGATGCACGGTACTTTCCGGCACGATTGGGCGACGGGAGGTGGCGCGCTCACCGGCGCCCAGGCGGTTGACTGTACCGACGACGCGTTATCCGTGACTGCAACGGGCAGCTTGACCGAGAAGACGGTCTCGACGTGCGGTGTACTGCTGACCGTAATCGTTCCACGCATTAACTCGACGAGCTTACGGCAGATCGCAAGGCCGAGCCCGCTGCCGGCTCCGCCGGAACGTGAAGCACGATCATCTTGCCAATACGCATCGAATAGATTCTTGAATTGATCCGCAGCAATGCCAACTCCCGTGTCGCGGACTTCCAGAAGCAGCGTCCTGTTACCCCGTCGGCGGGTTGCGGAAATGCGAACACGCAACGTAACGATGCCGTCATCCGTGAAGTTGATTGCATTGACTAGTAGGTTCAGCACGATCTGGCGCACGCGGACAGGATCGATCTCGACATGCAGCGCCGGAGGGATCTCGATGTCTAGCGTCATCGAGATTCCCTTGGATTCGGCACGCCAGCGCACCATATCGACGGTTTCTCGGGCCCACGACTCAAGCTCTACTGCCTGCGCGGCAAACGTCACCTTGCTCGACTCGAGGCGGGAGTATTCCAGGATATCGTCCAACAGCGCCAAGAGCGCTCCTGACGCGGACATGGCCGCATCCGCTCGATCGGCCTGTCGTGGCGGCAAATGCGAGCGCCGCAGAAAATCGAGCGACGATAGAACAGTCTGCATCGGCGTGCGGATCTCGTGGCTCACGAACGCGAGGACCATCGCCTTGTCCAGCTTGCTGCGAATCGCCGCCGCGCGGGATTTCCAGTAGAAATAGGCGAACAACGCGAATATCAGCAACGTTGCAGCAATCGCGACCACCTGCGGCGCGCGATCATGCAGGATTGAGCGTAGTGTCGGCTTGCCGTTGTCGCCGAGTTCAACCCAGTCCTGCATGATCGCAACGGTTTCGCTCACCGGAATCGCTGCGAGCGACTTGTCGATGATCGACGCCAGAATCGGCAGATCGGCGCGCGTGAGCATGGCCAACGACACGGGGCGATCCGCCAGCATGCCGGACATGTAAAGCTGCCCCGGGAATTGCCGGCGAACGATCGGCAGAATCGTGACGTCGATGCCAAGCGCGGCGTCGGCTTCGCCGTTGGCCACCGCAGCAAGTGCGAGTTCCTCGGTGTCGAACGTCAGCACGTCGAGCGCGACGCCGCTATGACGAATGAAGTATTCAACCGCGCCTCGCCCCTTGATCGCGACGCGCCGGCCTTCGAGCCGCTTCAGACTGAAAACCATCGCGGAATTGTCACGTGTCACGGCAGTCAGCCGCCCGACCAGATAAGGTGTACTGATGAGTACGCCGCTGCCGACACGGTCAGATACCAACTCTCGCCACACACCCGGCAGCAAATCCACCTTTCCGGTAGCGAGCGCGTCGTACGCACGGCCCCATTCCGTCCCAGGCACCGTGTCGAACGTGAGTCCGGTCATTTTCGAAATCGCGTTCAGGTAACCGGCGACAACACCAGCATGCTGTCCGTTGCGTACATATTCGATAGGACTCCAGTTCGCCTCGACTGCTATATGAACGATCGGGTGTGCGTCGATCCATCGCAGCTCTTCATCGGTGAAGATCGGTTTCTGCCAAAACATTGAAGCCACCGCGCCAGGCAGCAAGACCACGCAGACAACCAGAAGCAATGCACGACAGAGCGAACGCCATTGGGGCCAGCGCGAAGCGCGTATGTTTTTCATGATCGATGCAGCTTAGATATGTGACGATGCTGATGGGATGAATCGCGAGCCGCCGCTGCGTCGCGAGCGGGATCTTGACTCAGGCGACACATCGCACAAAGCCCGACAACTTGCTTCTCGTTCAGGTGTCGCCGTCAGAATCCCGTAGGATGGACGTCGGATCACCACGCCGCTGCCGGCTCAGGTGCTACGTATGGGAGACCCTGAGAATGCAACACCCACATATAGAAGGCTTGAAGAAGGTTTGAAAGGTACATCGCGCGCGAACTTGTCAACGGTCGTGCGCGTTGTTGCGCGCATTGTTTAGTGGGGATTCTGTATTACAAAGTGTCGCCGCAACATAAGAATTGTCCTAAAAATGGAAGGCGACGTCATCCGCGCCACGGCTTCACGAAGGACCGTTCGCAATCAGGGCGTAAGTCTGACCTGCTCTAAAAATCCCGGGCACAAATGAGTGTTAATGTTCTGCAGGCTGAACCGCTTGGATTTCTTGGAGAGTACCGAACATTAGTGGTCGGTTTTTGGCCTTCCCGCGTTCTCCCAGACACAAGCTCGCCGGCGCCGGCATCTTATGCCGGGTGGCTCGGACGCGCCGGCCGCCGATCGCATCGCACCGGACAATTGCGCCGGCACCGTGTACGACGTCGCCACGCTAAGGTGGCGCGAGACCCTCGGCGGCGCATTCGCGTACGAGGGGGCCCTCGATATGGACCTGCGCTTCCCGCTCGATCCAAAGCAACTCGCGACCGACACGTCAGGCGCGCCCTGGTTTGGTACCGTCTCGGCCAGCGGCGAAGTCCGCGTACGTGCTGATTGGCTCCAAGCGACTGCGGCCTTGGCGGTGCTCCGCGCTGACATTAGACATTCCGCGAATAAAGTCTTCGATACCGCACCGCTTCGCCTGCATCGTGAGCGCCAGTTCCGTCTGCGACTTTGCCAGACTCCCAGCGGCGATCGACATAAGGACTGCAGCCGCTTAAGCGGCTTTCGATCCCCGCACCCGATCGCCGTCGGTGGCACCTAGGAATTAGATTCTGCGTAGGATTTCTGTAGAAGTACTCATCGGGTGCTACACGGCACGACTTTGTCGGATTTGAATCCGTCTAATCGAGTGCAGTCTTCCTTCTCGTGAAAAATCAGGACGCGTTGCGCGCTTACACCCGCATTCGAGACTGTCTTTGTCCATCTTTGACTTTCTTTCAGACGTATCTGATTGTTCCGATGAGTCGATTTCGCGACGATAGGTTCGCGTGGGAGGCGTCGGTCTGATAGCGCGATTCCTTCCCTGCAAATCATTCACTCAGATTTTTGGGATGGTTCTGAACAATGAAAAAAATAACCCTGACTCTTCTCTTGATGGCGCTTGCCGCGCCCGCTTTCGCAGGCCAATGCAATAGCTACGGCTATCAAAAGAAGCTGCGCAAGCTTGAAGTCAAAGCCGAAGCCGCGAGCAGGTATGGCGACAGGATCAAGGCGCAGAAGCTCCGGGAGAAGCGCCAGTATTTGATGTCCCGTTGCCAGTTGACGCACACCATTGGCGGAGCGGCTGAAAACCATGTCCCGTACCAATATCACTGATTTGCCGTAGGCGCAGGCGCGCGGTGTCAGGAAACGCGCGCCGTCCGCGCGTGAAAACAGGCAGGCCCTCGAATCACGATCGACATGCACGGCCACCGCTACTGGGAGCACGACGCGTGGGTGCATCGTCATCCGCGTGAACACGATCCGTGGCGTGAGGACGAGCGCGAGCACATGCACGAACACGGCTATCGTGAATAGCGCCGGCGCGCCGCCAGATACGAGGGGGAAACCCCTGCCGATCAACATTCTCGTGTGTGGCGCACCGGCCCGCCTGATTTTCTCGGGCCGCCAACATATCCACGTCAAGGTGCGGCCATCAGCGCCTGGATCAGATTGGCGGCCATCGGGCGCCCGAGGCCGGTCACGTAGTCGTATCCGACCGCCGCAGTACAAAGCGTTCCGCATGTGTCGTTCGATCCGCTGGCAATGTCGCGGAAGTTCGCCGCGTAGGCGCTCGACGCGAGACCGTACAGCACGCTCTGGATCGCACTCACCGCGTTCAGCGTCGTCTTGCCGCGCGCGATGCGCACGCTATTGACGATCGCGACCAAAGCGGACCATTGCGGTGCGCCCGCGCTCGTGCCGACGCCGACGCCGACGAGCCAGCGTACCTGGAGGCCCAATGTGACGAGCCGACGGGAAGCGTCGCGATGAACGATATGAGGTTGTCTGGCGGGGCAGCGCTTGGGACTCCGAATCGCTACCGCCCGTTGCTGGGCATCAGCAAGCGCCGGGAATCAACGGAGAATGATTCGCCGAGTAACACCGGCGCTGCAAGCGTGTGGACTGCGTGGCTGTCTCCCGATTCATACCCGATGAAGTGACAGGAAAGATGTTCACACATGAAGGCCGTTCAGGACATGGCGCGCATCGTCTCGCCACGCCATGACGCAAAAAGGGCCGGCGGGATAAAAAACCACCCCGCCGGCCCCATCCTCACCGGGCATATCTGCCCGGCCTCCGTCACCGGTCGTACTCGAACGACTCGGTAAAGAGCGTGTCGACCGTGTCGGACCAGCTCAGGTTCACGAACGAGAAGTCGGTGCTGCCCGTCCAGCCGGCCACCGACGGGAACGCGACGCCCTGGTCACCCGGCACGTTGAGCGTCACCGCCGCTCCCGGCAGGACCGGCGACGCCTGTGCCGAACCGTTGACGAACGTCGGCGCGCTCTGCCCCGACGCGGTCGCGCGAATCTGCACGTTACCGCGCTTGACGAACGGCAGCCCCGCCTTCGACGTCCAGCTCAGCGGGAATGTCGCGCCGCCCGCAAACGTGCTGGCGGTGCCGGGCGTCAGGCTATCGCGCGTGGACTGCGCCAGATCGTGCCACACATACTGGCGCAGCGCGTCGGGCAACGGCGAAGGTGTACGCAGCCTGACCGTATAGTGCCTGGCCGGCGCGGACGTGTCGCCATTCTGGTAGACGTCGATCGTATAGGCACTGAAGGGCTTGATGTCGGCCAGCTCGGCGGCGCTCAGTTGCGGCTTCGCCCACGCGGTATTGTTGCGCGGCGCATCGCCGGGCCACGTGAACAGGCTCTGGTTGGCCGGGTCCTGCGCGACGCCGGCCAGGCGGAAATTGTTGCGGCACTGCGCATTCTTGGTCAGCGCGGCGAGTTGGGCCGGCGTCTGCCCGCTCGCGATCTGCGCGCGGATGTTCAGCGTGTCGCACGTGCCGCTCGACGGCTGGAGGAACACGCCGTTTCGCAATCCAGGGCCGTTGACGATCGCGAAATCCACCGCGGTGCCCGATGCATCGACGGTGCCTACCTGCAGGTTGAGCGAATCGACGAACGCGTTGGTCCCCGTCGACGGATTGGCCGGATTCAGCCAGTCCCATTTCTGCGCATTCGCGTTCACCTTGCTCAGCACCGCTCGCTGATTGCCGACCACGCGCCAGCCGGTATCGCCGCTCGCGAGGCTGCTCGCCTGCACCGCGAGTTGCACATGCTGCTGCATGCCGTCGCGAATGCCGTCGGTGCGCGTCCACGCGAGCTTGACCCACATCGTGTCGCTGGCGATAACGCGGATGACCTCCGGCAAGCTGAAGCTGGCGTTGTTCATCGCATCGTCGGCCAAGATGCCCGGCGCGCCGCCGGCATGCGCGCCGAATTCCTGGTTGGCGGACATGCCGTTGTTGAGATACGCAGCAGGCACGCCTGCGTTCAGCGCGCCCGGCGCGACGCCGTCGACGAAGATCCGGCCGCACGCCGATACGTTGCCGCCCGCGCGCGCCGCGCCGGTCGAACCGGCGAAACACTGATTGAGCGCACTCTGCAATCCCGCCAGGTCGCTCGCGCTCGGCAGGTTCGACACCACCGTGCCGTTGATGGTCGCGGCGGCCGGCAGGCTGGCCTTGTCGCTGGGCTGCGGCGCGACACCGGGGGCGAGCTGAAGCTGCACCGGCGTATCGCTGGACGCGCCCGCCACCGAGCTGATCTGAACGCTGCCGTCCGGCAACACGTTGATCGTCACCTGGTCGAGCAGCCGGTCGAGGCCCGGCCCGCCGGCCGTCAGCGGGCCGGAAATCAGGTCGACGCCCGTATTACCGGTTGCGGTCAGCAGGTCGGCCAGTGCCGACGAGTAGGCCTGAACCGTGCTGGCCACCGCCTGGGCAGTGACCTTGCTCTGCAGCAACCCGGTGTCGGACAGCAGCTTCGTCGGGTTGTCGCCGATGATCGTGGCGGCGATCGCATTCGTGATCGGCGTGATGTTGATCGTCTGCGTGCCGCCCGTGGCACTGAGTGCGATCAGCGTGGCTTGAGAATCCGCGACGTTGCCGTAAGCGGACAACGCGAACGGCGCGGTCAGCCCGGTCACGGCGCAATGAAACGCGCCGGTCGTGGCGTCGGCGGGACAGTCGACCGATTTGCCGGTCGCATCCATCAGTTTGACCGCCGCGGCCTGCATGGCCGCGCCGGCGGCCGCGACGCCGCTGACCGTCTGTGCGGCGGGTTCGGATGGTGACGAAGATGAACCGCCGCCGCCGCAAGCAGACACCGCCAGCGCTGCGATACCCCACACGACAGGTTTGAGTTTCATTGTTTTTCCCCCGAGTGTTCCGGTTATCAGGTGCGATACGCAACGCGCATGCACGCTGACCGGCATTCTCGCAAAGGCGATTTTTTCGATCATCATTCAAGTGAATGAAAATCCGGAAACAAGGCGGTACGAAAGGCAAATAGCCTGTGTTAGCCTGAAACAAATTCGGTGTTCGAATCAATATCGTCAGACAAAATCCGCATACAAAATCATTACACGGCGGGGGAAACATGCAACGGGACCAGCTCATCGGGGACCTCTACGAGGCCGCCCTGTGCCCGGATGGTTTTCTCGAAGTCTTCCATCGGGTATCCGAATCGCTCGGCGCAAACGTCTTTCATATGTTCAGCTGGGACGCCGCGCGCAATGCACCGAAATTCTCGATCTATTCGCCTCGCGCGGAATTCGACACGATCGTCGCACTCTACGACCAGTATTACGGCGCGCTCGATCCGCGCCGCGGCTTCGTCGAGAATGCACCGCTCGGCAAATTCGTTTGCTGCCAGGATCATCTGACCGAACAGGATGTCGAGCGCAGCGAATTCTTTCAGGACTTTCAGATTCCGTCGGGCATTCGCTACCTGATGGGGATGCGCTTCGCGCGCCCGGGCAGCGACGACATCCTGCTCGGCTTGCTGAGAGCGCACGGCCGGCCGCCCTATTCGTCAGAGGAACGCGCGAACCTGACGGGCATGGCCGGGCATCTGCAACGCGCGATCAACCTCTGGCAGGATGCAAGCGTGCTGCGTCGGGACGCTGCGCTCGGCCGCGAACTGATGGAGGAACTGGGCTTGTCCGTCTTCACACTCGACCGGCATTCGCGCGTCATATTCGTCAACCGGGCGGCAGAGTCGATGTTGCGCGCCACCACTTGCCTCAAGCTCGAGCGCGGGCATCTGAGCGCGGCGAGCGCGCCGCAGAACGATGCACTCAAGGCGGCCGTGGCACGTGTCGCGAAGACCCGCAAAAGCGAGAGCCTTGCCCTGGCCGGCACCGTGAGCGCCGCGCACGAAATCTTTCTCGGCATCGCTTCATTATCCGGACAGGCACGCGATGGCGCACTCGGCGACGCTGCGATACTGATCACCGCCAGGCGCCGCAGCGCCGCTCCGCTCGTGGTCAGTCAGCAACTTCGGCAGGCATTCGGCTTGACGAGCGCCGAAGCCGCCGTCGCCGAAGCATTGATCGGCGGCAAGACGCCGGAGGAATGCGCGGCCATTGCCGGCGTGTCGCTCTCAACCGTTCGCACCCAGTTGCGCGCGATCTACGAAAAGACGCATTCCCGAAATCAGGCCGAGGCGGTTGGCCGGATGCTCTGGGTGCTCCCGCAGCACGACGCGCGCGATGCGTGATCTCCCGAAATCGCGAGCCACCGACGTATCGAAAAACGGACGCCGCAACTGCCGGTTGTATTTCGCGCTCACCAGCACCGTTCGCTCGTTGCCGAACACGCATACTGCGTACGACCGCCGGCCGCCGACGTAGCGCCGGTCGAACAGGTTCGCGACATTCAACGCAAGCCGCCAGTGACGCAGCGGGTAGTGATTGCGACCCGTTCTTCAACGGCGCGATCGACTAATTCCGCATCCATCGCGGCGCGATGCCGGCCGCTCAGGTGAGGCCGCTCGCTCAGAGCGCGTGATGCGTGCCGGGGCGCCGAATGCGTGTCGCGGCGCGCCGCGCCTCCACTGCCCGCTGCTCAGACATCGCGCACGCGCTCACGGCGATCTCCTGAAGTAATGCTGCGCCAACGCGACCCAATACCGTACCCCGGCCGGAATGATGTCGTCGTTGAAATCGTATTTCGGGTGATGCAGTGCCGGCGCGGCCGTTCCGGCCGGCGCGTTGCCGATCAGCACATAAGCGCCGGGGCGCTCCTCGAGCATGAAGCCGAAGTCTTCGGACGTCATGTTCGGCGGCACGTTGGCGTCAACGCGTGCGTCGCCGAAGGTGTCGCGAATCACGGCTTCGCAGAGCGCGGTCTCGGCGGGCGTATTGACCGTCGCCGGGTAGTACTGAAAGAACTCGACGTCGACTTCCGCACCATGAGCGCGGGCGAGCGCCTCGCACATGAGCCGGACGTCGCGCTGCAACTGTTGCTGCAATGCCGACGACAGCGTGCGAATCGTCCCGCGCAGCTCGGCGGTGTCCGGAATGACGTTGTCCGTCGTTCCCGCATGGAACATGCAGACGGAAATGACGGCGGGATCCACGGGATCCTTGTGGCGCGCGGCGATGGTCTGACACTGCAGCACCATCGAACAGGCGAGCGGGACGGGATCGATGCCCAGGTGCGGCTGCGCCGCATGCGCGCCCTTGCCGGTCACCGTGATCCTGAACCGGCAGCCCGCGGCCATGATGGGGCCCGTGCGCAACCCGAAATGCCCGGCCGGCAAGCCGGGCCAGTTGTGCATGCCGAATACCGCTTCCGTCGGGCATTGCTCGAACAGCCCGTCGTCGATCATCTTCCGCGCACCCGCGCCGCCCTCTTCGCCGGGCTGAAACACGAAATGAACGGTGCCCGGCAGCTGCGGCAACGCTTTCAGCACGCGTGCGGCGCCGAGCAACATCACGGTATGGCCGTCGTGGCCGCACGCGTGCATGATCCCGTGCGTGCACGATGCATGCGCGAAGTCGTTGGCTTCGTGGATCGGCAGCGCGTCCAGATCGGCGCGCAGTACGATGCCGCGGCGCGGATCCGCGCCAGGCAGGCTCGCGACGACGCCTGTACCGCCCAGCCCGCGCGACACCGCATAGCCGAGCGCTTCGAGCTCACGGGCGACGACGTCGGCCGTCCGGTGTTCTTCGAATCGCAACTCGGGATGCGCATGCAGGTCGCGGCGCAGCTTCGCCCAGTGCGCGTGATGCGCTTGCAGCGACGTGTCGGGGATGACGGGGTTTTCCAATTTCGGCACCTTCGAAAAGTAGACGGCTGCGTCAGTCGTAAAAGCCGACGATCGACTTGATCTCCATATACTCCTCCATCCCTTCGATCCCGTACTCGCGACCGTTGCCCGACTGCTTGTAGCCGCCGAACGGCGCCTGCGGATCCCATGCCGGGTAGTTCAGATGCACCTGCCCCGACCGGATGCGCGCGGCCACCGCACGTGCGCGTTCCTTGTCGGCGCCCTGCACATGCGCGCCGAGCCCATAGACCGTGTCGTTCGCGATCGCGACGGCTTCGTCGACCGTATCGTAAGGAAGAATCGCCAGGACCGGACCGAAGATCTCCTGCTGCGCGATCGCCATGTCGGTGCGGACGTCGGAAAAGATCGTCGGCCGCGCATAGAAGCCGCGATCGAATCCCATCGGCCGTCCGGGGCCGCCGGCGATCAGCTTCGCCCGTTCGTCGATGCCCGCGTCGATCATCTGCGCGACGCGACCGAACTGCGCGCGATTGGCGAGCGGCCCGTGCGTCGTCGCGTCGTCGAACGGATCGCCGACGATCAGCCGTTGCGCTGCCGCGACGGCCAGTTCCTCGACCGCGCCGAGCACGTCGCGCGGCACGATCATGCGGGTCGGCGCGCTGCACGATTGCCCCATGTTCCGGAACGCGGCGGCCACGCCCGGCCCGATGGCCTGCTGCAGGTCCGCATCCGGCAGCACGATGTTCGGCGATTTGCCGCCCAGCTCCTGCGCGACGCGCTTGACGGTCGGGGCCGCCGCCTGCGCCACGAGCACGCCCGCGCGCGTCGACCCGGTAATCGACACCATGTCGACCTCGGGGTGCGACGACAGCGCGCCGCCTACCGCCTCGCCGCTGCCGCTCACCAGGTTGAAGACGCCCGCGGGCACGCCCGCATCGGCGATCACTTCCGCGAACAGCAGCGCGCTGAGCGGCGACAGCTCGCTGGGTTTCAGCACCACCGTGCAGCCTGCCGCGAGCGCCGGGCCGACCTTCGCGGTGATCTGATAGATCGGCCAGTTCCACGGCGTGATCAGCGCGCATACGCCGATCGGCTCGCGTACGACCGCGGTCGTCCCGCGCCGCGTGACGAACGGGTAGCGGGCCAGATTGTCGCGCGCGACCCGGATATGTTCGGCCGCGAGCGGCACATGGGCGCCGCGTGCATAGCTGATCGGCGCGCCCATTTCGAGCGCAAGCGCCGCGGCGAACCGTTCCGCGCGTTCCAGCATCAATGCATGCACGCGGTCGAGCAGCACAGCGCGTTCTTGCGGCGAGGTCGCGGCCCAGCGTTCGAACGCGTTGCGCGCGGCGCGTACCGCGCTGTCGGCATCGCGTGCGTTGCCGAGCGGGATGTCGCACATCACGTCTTCAGTGGACGGGCAGACGACCGCGAAGCGCTCGCCGCCGTCGGGTAAAACCCAGTCGCCGTCGATGAAGAAGCGATCGAGCCTGCCGGCTTCCATCAGATGACGAACCGGTGAATTGACCAGTGAATTCATTGCAGCGTGTCCTTGAGTCGATACCATGCGCCGACGAACGGCAGAAACCACGGCTTGCCGAAGTGGCCGGGAATCGCGGGCCAGTCGAAGCTTTTCCACGGATTGAGATCGGCGCGTCCGTCCATGATCTCCGCCATCAGCGTGCCCATCAGCGTCGCCATGTGCGTGCCGTGGCCGCTATAGCCCATCGAGTAATACACGCCGTCGCGCTGGCCCGCGCGCGGCAGGCGGTTGGCCGTCATGTCGACCATTCCGCCCCAGCAATAGTCGATGCGCACGTCAGCCAGTTCGGGAAACACGGCGGCCATCTGCTGTCGCAGAATCAGCCCGCTTTTTTCGTCCGAACGCGGGTTGGACGTCGCGAACCGCGCGCGCCCGCCGAACAGCATCCGGTTGTCGGGCGTGACGCGAAAGAAATTGACGAAGTTCTTGGTGTCGGTGACCATCCGGCGGGTCGGCAGCAACCGGTCGAGCAGCTCGCGCGGCAACGGCTCGGTAACGATGATGAACGCGCCGACCGGCACGATCCTGCGCCGGATCCAGCCGAACGGGCCGACCTGCGAGATGCCGCTCGCGAGCAGCACCTGGCGCGCACGGATCTCCCCGAGCGGCGTTCGCACCGCGTAGGCGCCGCCCGCCTCCCGCGTCATGCCGAGCACCGGCGCATGCTCGAGAATGTGCGCGCCGCGCGCTTGCGCGGCGTTCGCCAGGCCGCGCACATAGCGGCCGACGTGCATCCCGGCACTCTTCTCGAAGATCAGCCCGCCGTGATAGCGGTTCGAACCGATCTCGTCGTGCAGCTCCGCCTTCGTCACGACGCGCGTGTCGGGGTCGACGCTTGCCGCGAGCAGCGCGTGGCTTCGCACGAGCTTGTCGTAGTGCTCGGGCTTCGCCGCGAGTTTGAGCTTGCCGCGGCGCGCGAAGTCGCAATCGATCGCCTCCTCCCTGACCAGCCGCTCGACCGTATCGACACCCGCGTCGAATGCGAGATACAACCGGTTCGCCAGTTCCGTGCCGATGCGCTGCGACAGGAACGCGTAATCCTGTGCGAAGCCGTTGTTGCACATGCCGCCGTTGCGTCCCGACGCCGCCTGTCCCACGGTGCCCGCTTCGCAGACAACCACGCGCGCGCCCTTCTTCGCCAGCGCGAGCGCCGCCGCCGAACCCGTGATCCCGCCGCCCACCACCACCACGTCGCAACTTCCGTCAGGCCGCTCGGTCGAGCGGCTCATGAACGGCTCGGACGTATCGAGCCAGTAGGATCCGAAACGCATCACGCACTCCAATGTCGGCAGCACCAGGCTGCACAGCGCGGCGAGCATTCACCACACCGATCCGGCCGCTCGCGCGCCGTCCGGATCGAAACGCATCGTCCCGAGGCCGCCACCGTCGTTCCAGTGACGACCGCGAACTAGAAATCGGCAACCTTGCCCCAGGCAGAATCGCCGAACCGGCTCGGCCGATACGGCACCGGGTCCACGATCGGTTGCGCACCCGTGGCGAGATCCGCGATCAGGTGACCGGCGCCGGGGCCGATGCCGAAGCCGTGCCCGGAAAAGCCTGCCGCCAGGATCAATCCCGGCACGCCCGGCACTTCGCCGATACCCGGCACGCCGTCCGGCGTGCTGTCGACGAACCCGGCCCACGCGTGCGTGATCGTCGACTCGCGAAGCTCCGGGAGCAGTTCGACGGCACGTCGATACGTTTCGGCGACCGTCGGCATGTCTGGCTTCGGATCCAGGATGCGCACCGCCTCCATCGGCGTCGGCGCATCGAGCCGCCACCGCTTCAGCGTTTCGTGTCCGCCGCGCATTCCTTCGAGGCCGCCCGGAAGAAGATTGCGCCAGCGCTTCGCGAACATCGGCACGAATTGCGGCGCGAAGCGCAGGAACTGCGGCGTGAGGTCGACGCGTGCGCGGCCGCTGATCGCCAGTGCGTAGCGTCCGTCGCTGCGACGCGTCACGGACACGCCGGAGGTGTACAGCGCATCAGGCAAGCGCTGTTCGATGGGCGACACGCTCAGGATCGACTGGCGGATCGACGCCTGCGGAAACCGGATGTCGAGCTGACGGCAAAACGACGACGCCCACGCGCCGCCGGCGAGTACGACCGTTTTGGTCCTGATCACGCCGGCTTCCGTGACGACGCCGCTGACGCGCCCGCCCTCCAGCTCGATGCCGCGCGCCGCGCAGTGCTGGTTGATGCTGCCGCCGAGCTTCATGACCGCGGCCGCTACAGCCGGTGCGGCCTTTCCCGGGTCGGCCGTGCCGTCGCTCGGCGAGAACACGCCGCCCTTCCATGGCCGCCCGGTCGCGTGCCCGCGCTCGCCCGCCTGCTTGCTGTCGAGCATGTACGTCGTCACGCCCGCGGTCTTCGCGAATTCGCCCCAGCTGGCCCAGCGCGACAGCTCGGCCTCGTCGTTGCTCAGATACAGCAGCCCGCAGCGATGAAAGCCCGTGTCTTCGCCGGATTCGGCGGCGAATCGTTCCCACAGATCGATGCTCTTGCTCGCCATCGGCAACTCGCGTTCGTCGCGGTTCTGCTGCCGGCACCAGCCCCAGTTACGGCTCGACTGCTCGGCCCCGATTCGCCCCTTCTCGACCAGCGCGACCGACACACCGCGCCGGGCCAGGTAGTAGGCAGTGAAGACGCCGATGATGCCGCCGCCGATCACGACGACATCGGCCGAAGCCGGCGGCGTGGACGGCGTTTCGATTTGGCGCAACGGAGGGGACATGTTCAGTCTCGTTCGGTTGATACGTGGATGTTTTGCACGACGTAGAATTTCGCCACGCGTTCGCTGCTTTCCCATCCGATCGATGCGCCGCGCGGCACGAAGAGCGCGTCGCCGGCGCCGAGCGACAGCACGCTGCCGTCGGGCGCGGCGAACCTTACGCTGCCGGCGAGCAGGAGCATGAACTCGTTCACGCGATGCGGGCGAACGATCCGGTGATAGGGCGTCGAATCCCACGTGCCCGCGCAATACTCCGCGCCGTCGTCAATGAACACGTTGTCGCTACGGCATTGCGGTGCGGGGCCGAGCAGCACTTCTGCCGGCAGCGATGCGGACGGCTTGAAGTCGGCGTCGGCACGCAGCGGGAACAGGCCGTGCTTCGTCGGCTTCGCGCATGCAGCCGCGCAGAACGTGACGAGCACGCGCGATTCCGCGCTGACGCGAAGCGCCGTGCCGCCGCCGATGACTGCCCCCTCCCCCGGCCCCAGCACCAACGGTGCGGCGCCCGCCGCTTCCAGCGTCAGCTCGCCTTCGACGACGACGAGGGTCTCGATGTGCGGATAATGCATGACGTCGAGCTCGCCGACGAAACGGATACGCCCGGCGGCCATCGAATCGGGCCCTTCCCACGCGATCTCCCGATGTCGCGCGAAAGGATCACGCTCACCGAATGCCTGCTTGCGGAAGGACGTTGTATTGGCCGTGCCGTCGGCACGATGCAACACGAAAACTGCGGTCATTTCTGCTCCTGCCTGTGCGCGGCGATGTGGTCGAGAACCCGTCGCGCGGTATCGGAAATCGTTGTTCGCGGGCGTCGCCCGCGCCGCGCCTACGCAACGTGACACGACGCTTCGCTGCGTTCGGCATGCGTGCGCATCGACGACATTCGCGCCGGCGTGTCACCCGCCCGGGCGACCACGTAATCGCGCGGCGTAATCCCGAGCACCCGCCGGAAATGCCGGCAAAGATGGCTCTGATCGAAGAAGCCGACCTCGGTCGCGACGACCGACGGCGCCAGACCGGCGCGCAGCAAATCCTGCGCACGCCGCACACGCACAAGACACAGATATCGGTGCGGCGACAAGCCGACTTCGCTGCGAAAGCGCGCCGTGAATCGCGACACGCTCAGTCCGGCCACCGCCGCGAGCGTGTCGAGATTCAGCGGCTGCGCGAACGATGCATCGATCGTGCGCAGCACGTCGCCGATCGCCGGCGAGACGGGCTGCGGAACACGCAATGCGCGCGGCGTCGCGCCTTCAAGAAAATCGTGGAACAGGGTGACCATGCTCGCCGTCCTCATGCAATCGTCTCAACGGCTGCGCCTTGCGCGGCGAAATGCGCGATCGGGCATCGCTCGATCAACGAGGCCATCATGTCACCCACGCCAGTCCCGTCGCGACGACTTGCTTCGGCGGCGAGCAGGCAAACGAATCGTGCGTTCATATCGAATCCTCCCGAGGCAGCCGCTTCAGTGCAGGAAGTCCTGCATCCGGTAATACGCGCCGACGAACGGCAGGAACCACGCTTGCCCGAAATGGCCGGGCATCGCCGGCCAGTCGAGTTCGCGCCACGGATTCGACGCGGCCGCGCCGTACAGCACGTCGGCCATCACGCGGCCCATGTGCACGGACATCTGCACGCCGTGGCCGCTGTAGCCCATCGAGTAATAGAGCCCGTCGTGCTGACCCGCGCGCGGCAGCCGGTCGGCGGTGATGTCGACCAGCCCGCCCCAGCAGTAATCGAGCCGCACGTTCGCCAGTTCCGGGAAATAGCCGGCCATGCCGGCGCGCAGGATCTCGCCGCTTTTTGCGTCGGAGCGCGGGCTCGACATCGCGAAGCGCGCGCGACCGCCGAACAGCAGCCGGTTGTCGGGCGTCACGCGGAAGTAGTTGCCGATCTGGCGCGACGTCACGTATGCGCGGCGATGCGGGAACAGCCGGTTCAACTGCGCGTCGGGCAGCGGCTCGGTGACGACGATGAAACTGCCGACCGGCGCAATGCGCCGCCGGAACCACGCGAACGGGCCATGCTGCGACGCGCCGGTCGCGACCAGCACGCGATCGGCGACGAGCGTGCCGCGCGTGCTGGTGATCGTGTGGCGCTCGCCGTCGATCCGATCGAGTCGCGTGACGGCCGCCTGCTCGTAGATGCGTGCGCCGGCTCGCACGGCCGCCTGCGCCAACCCGACGCCGAACTTGCCCATGTGCATCTGCACGCCATTGCGTTGCAACAGGCCGCCGTGGAAACCGTCGGACGCGATTTCATCGCGGATTCGCGACGGCTCGATCAGTTCGATATCCGGATCGACGTCGCGCCGCAATGCGTCGAACGTCTTCGCGAGTCCCGCGAAATGCTGCGGTTTCGCCGCGAGCTTCAGCTTGCCCGCCCGCCGGAAGTCGCAGTCGATCGCATGCTCGGCGACGACCGTCTCGACGCTCTTCACCGCACTTTCGTAAGCGCGATAGAACTGCTTCGCCTGCTCGGCGCCGATGCGTGCGGCCAGCGACGCGTAGTCCTGCGCGACACCCGTATTGCACTGGCCGCCGTTGCGGCCGGACGCTTCGCCCGCGATCTGCGCGGCTTCCAGCACGACCACCGATACGCCGCGCTGTGCCAGCGCAAGCGCCGCCGACAGGCCGGTGAAGCCGCCGCCGATCACGGCCACGTCGACGCGCCCTTCGACGGGCCCTTCGCAGCCGGCACGAAACGCGGGGCGGGTATCCAGCCAGTACGATTCGAATTTCATCGGATCCTTGTCGAGCATTCCGGCGACAGCGATTGGCGATCGCCCGTTGAAAGTCATTTAATCACCGTCAAAAAGCGCAGTTACCGCGTATTCGCGCACGGCGCGCGCACGATCCACCGTTTTGCACGACCGCCGCAGCACACTATGCGGACGGCCGCGCAGCGCGCTACAGACGCACCGGCTGCACCGGCGCGACGCCCGCCGCCGGCTCGGCCTGGAAGCGCGCGAGGTCTTCCTCGCTGCGATGGCACAGCACCTGGGCACCGTTCTCGAGCGTGCGCAGCGCGGGCGCGGTGCGGTTGCACACGCCGTCCACCCGCATCGCGCAGCGCGACAGGAACGGACACAGCTCGACATCGTCGGCGCTCGCGCCGATCGGCACCAGCGGCCGGTGGCAGCGCTCGGCCGCATCGTCGAGCCAGCCCGCGCGCAACTCCGGCGCCGACGACACGAGCAGGTGCGAATACGGGTGGTAAGGCGGCGCGCACAGCGCATCGCGGCTGCCAGTTTCGACGCGGCGGCCCGCGTACAGCACGACGATGTCGTCGCTGATCGCGCGCACCTTCGCGATATCGTGCGTGATGAACACGTACGACACGCCGAGCTTCGCCTGCAGGTCGCGCAGCAGATCCATGATCGCGGCGCCGACCACGGTGTCGAGTGCCGACGTGACCTCGTCGCACAGGATCAGGTCGGGCTCGGCCGCAAGCGCGCGCGCGAGGTTCACGCGCTGCTTCTGCCCGCCGGACAGCTCGCCGGTACGCCGCGCGGCGACCGCCTGCGGCAGCCGCACGAGTTCGAGGAGTTCCGCGACGCGCTGCCGTGCGCGCGCGCCCTTGATCCCGTGATAGAACGCGAGCGGCCGCGCCAGCGTGCGCTCGACGGTATGCACCGGATTGAGCGCGGTATCGGCGTTCTGGAACACGATCTGCACGCGGCGGTGTTGCTCCTTGGTGCGCTTGCCGATGTCGCGCGCGAGCGGCTCGCCGTCGAGCAGGATCTGCCCGGCCGTCGCCGGCACGAGGCCCGCGATCACCTTTGCGAGCGTCGTCTTGCCCGAGCCCGATTCGCCGATCACGCCGACCGTCTGCCCGCGCCCGATGTGCAGGTCCACTTCGTGCAGGATCACCTTCGCGGGCCAGCCTTTCGCGGTACGGCCGCCGTAGCCGGCGACCGCGCCGCGCACGTCGAGCAGCGGCGCCGGCGCGGCGCTCGCCGCTAGCGCATCACGTTCGCTATCGCTCGGCGTGACCGCCGCGATCAGGCTCTGCGTGTACGGATGCGTCGGCGCATGCAGGATCTGCTCCGTATCGCCCGCTTCGCGGATCACGCCATCGCTCAGCACGACGATCCGGTCGGCCATCTGCGCGACCACCGCCAGATCGTGCGACACGTACACCGCGCTCATCCCGCAGCGCCGGATCACGCTCTTGAACGCCTGCAGCACGTCGATCTGCGTGGTGACGTCGAGCGCGGTGGTCGGCTCGTCGAGGATCACCAGCTCCGGATCGGTGATCAGCGCCATCGCAGCCATCAGCCGCTGCAGCTGGCCGCCCGACACCTGGTGCGGATAGCGCTTGCCGATCGTCTCCGGCTCGGGCAGCGCGAGCGCGCGGAACAGCTCGACCGCCTTCGCCTGCGCATCGCGCTTCGTCATCGTCTTGTGAATCAGCGCGCTCTCGATCACCTGGTCGAGAATCGTGCGCGACGGGTTGAACGCGGCGGCCGCGCTCTGCGCGATATACGCGACCTTGCGCCCGCGCAGCGCGGCCAGCGCCGGCGCCGGCAACGCGCAGACGTCCACGCCGCCGAGTTTCACCGAGCCGCCGGAGATTCGGCAGCCGGCGCGCGCATGGCCCATCAGCGCCAGCGCGATCGTCGTCTTGCCGGAGCCGGACTCGCCGATCAGCGCGAGCACCTCGCCGCGCCCGATCTCGAAGTCGACGCCGTGGACGATCGTCGTTTCCTCGCCGCCCGGCCGGCCGCCGACGACGCGCAGCCCGCGCACCTCGACGAGCGGAGTCGATTCATCTCGCATCAGTGTTCTCCCGCGGCAGCGGCCGCACCCTTGCGGCGGCCGCGATGCGGCAGGCCGTCGATCAACAGGTTGACGCCCACCGTCAGGATCGCGATTGCGACCGCGGGCATGATCGCGACGGCCGAGCCGTCGCCGAGGCTCGCGATGTTCTCGCGCACCAGCGAGCCGAGGTCCGCGTACGGCGGCTGCACGCCGAGCCCGAGAAAGCTCAGGCCGCTCAGCAGCAGCACGACGAACGTGAAGCGCAGCCCGGTATCTGCCAGCATCGGGTGGATCATGTTCGGCAGCATCTCGACGCACGCGATGTACAGCGCGCTCTCGCCACGGGCCCGCGCGACCTGCACGAACTCGAGCGTGCTGATGTTGACCGCCAGCGCGCGCGCGATCCGGTACGAGCCCGGCATGTAGCTGACCGCCGCGGTCAGGACCAGGAGCGGCAGCGACGAGCCGAACGCGGCGACGAACATCAGCGCGAACATCTTCGACGGAATCGACGTGAGCGCATCGAGCAGCCGGCTCATCGTCTCGTCGACCGCACGGCCCGACACGGTCGCGAGCAGCCCGAGCGTCGTGCCGGTCAGCGCGGCGAGCAACACCGCCGCGAGCGCAAGGAGCACGGTCAGGCGCGTGCCGTACAGGATCCGGCTCAACATGTCCCGGCCGAGAAAGTCGGAGCCGAACGGCAGCTTCGCGCTGAACGGCGCGAACACGTCGGGCGTGACGATCGCGCCGACGTCGTGCGGCGCGAGCAGCGGCGCGAACGCAGCAATGAACAGCATCAGGCCGACCATCGACAGGCCGACGCGGCCGCCGGTCGTCAGTTTCATGCGCGCGGCGCGGCGCTTGCGCGGCTGGTCGGGGGCGGGCGCGGCGGGCGGCGTCGCGCCGTTCCACGGCGGAGGCTGATCGCCGGAAGGCGGCAGCGCGCTGCTGCGTTGAACGGGTTCGGTCGGGTGCATGGGCGGCATCTCGGAAGGAGGACGGGACGCTCAGGTCCGCAGTCTCGGGTTCGACACGATCGAGCACAGGTCGGCGAACAGCACGAGCGTCAGATAGGCGACGCAAAAGATCAGCGTGCACGCCTGGACCAGCGGGAAATCGCGGTTGCCGACGGCATCGACCATCAGGCTCGCGAGCCCCGGATAGTTGAAGATCGTCTCGACGACGATCACGCCGCCGAGCAGATACGACAGGCTCAACGCGACCGCATTGGCGATCGGCCCGATCGCGTTCGGCAGCGCATGGCGCAGCACGACGCGCGCGGGGCTCGCGCCCTTGAGCACGGCCATCTCGACGTACGACGCGCTCAGCTGCTCGATCACCGCGGCACGCGTCATCCGTGCCATCTGCGCGATCACGACCGCGCACAGCGTCAGCACCGGCATCGCATACGCGCGCAGGAAGTCGTGCAGGCTTTCGATCGGGCCGCTGTACGACAGCGCGGACAACCAGTGCAGCTTCACGGCCAGCACGAGCACGGCGACCGTCGCGATCAGGAATTCCGGCGTGGCGACGAGCGACAGCGTGCCGAGGCTGATCGCGCGATCGACTATCGACTCGCGCTTGACCGCCGCGAGGATCCCGAGCAGCAGCGCGATCGGCACCGACACGGCGGTCGTGATCGCCGCGAGCGCGAGCGACTTCGGCAGGCGCGTGCCGATCATCTCCGACACCGGCATGTCGCCCGATAGCGAGCGGCCGAAATCGCCGTGCAGCAGCCCCGCGAGCCAGTGCAGGTAGCGCACGTGGGCCGGCATGTCGAGGCCGAACTGCTGACGCAGCGCGGCGACCGTCTCCGGCGTCGCGGACTGGCCGAGCGCGGCTTGCGCGGCGTCGCCCGGCAGCAGGTTCGTGATCGTGAAGATGATCGCGGACACGATCAGCAGCGTCAGCGCGGTAACCGCGATGCGCCGGCCGATCAGCCCGAGCAGGATTCGATTCATGAAGCGGCACTCCGGAAAAATTCGCGCGCGACCGGGGCGAGGGCCCGCACTGGTCGCGCGGCGGCGGCACGCGTCGGGCTCAGGCGTTCCACCATACGTGCTCGGCGAACATGAAGCCCATCATCCCGCCGGTCGGAATCGAGCCGAGACCGGCGAGCCGCTTGTCGTAGCCGTCGAGGAAGCTGATGAAGGCCGGAATGCCGACCCGGCACTGCTGCGCGACGAGCACCTGCATCTCGCCGTACATCTGCTTGCGCTTCGCGTCGTCGGTTTCCGATCGCGCGGCGAGCAGCAACTGGTCGAACTTCGCGTTCTTCCAGCCCGACTCGTTCCACGGCGCGTCCGACTTGAAGAACTGCGTGAACAACACGTCGGCGCTCGAGCGCGGGTTGATGTTGCCGAAGCCGAGCGGATGCTTCATCCAGTGGTTCGACCAGTAGCCGTCGGGCGACACGCGGTTCACCTGCAGGTTCAGCCCGATCTTCTGGCCGGCCTGCTGCAGCAGCACGGCCATTTCGATCGACCCGTTCGCGTCGGACGTCGCATAGATCGGCGGCAGCGTGGTGCCCAGCGCGCCCGCCTTCTGGAACAGGAACTTCGCCTTGTCCGGATCGTGCGGCCGCTGCGGCAGCGATGCGTTGAAGTAGCGATGCCCCGGCGGGATCGGCTGGTCGTTGCCGATCACCGCGTAGCCGCGAAACACCGCCGAGCGGATCTGCTCGCGATCGAACAGGTACTTCATCCCTTCGACGAAATCCGGGTTCGCGGTGATCGGGTTGTCGCTACGCATGATCAGGTCGGTATAGAGCCCCGACTTGGTTTCCTGCAGCGCATAGCCCGGCGTCGACGCGACCCGCTGCGTCGAGCGCGGATCGATCGCGTTGATCAAGTGCACGTCGCCCGACAGCAGCGCGTTCAGGCGCGCGGCGCTGTCGCTGATGCCGATCAGCTCGATCTCGTCGAGATACGGCATCCCGGGCTTGAAATAGCTGTCGTTGCGCACGCCGACGGTCGACACGCCCGGCTTGAACGACTTCAGCTTGTACGGGCCGCAGCCGATACCGGTGCTGAAGTCGGTCGTGCCGTCCTTGACGATCACGAGCTGCGGCGTCGCGAGGATCACCGGCAGATCGGCGTTCGCGCTGACGAGCGTGAGCGTGACCTCGTCCGGGCCGCTCGCCTTCACATCGGCGAACTGATCGGCGAGCGGCTTGACCTTGGAGGCGGTGGCCGCGTTCTTGTGGCGCATCAGCGAGAACACCACGTCGGCCGGCCCGACCGGTTTCCCGTCGTGGAACGTGACGCCCTTGCGCAGCTTGATGATCCACGTTTTCGCGTCGGTCGTCTGCAACGACTGGGCGAGATTCATCTGCGGCGTCAGGCTCGCATCGAGCTGCGTGAGGCCGCTGTAGAACATGAAGAATCGAATGTAGTCGGCGCCCGTCGAGCCCTTGGCCGGGTCGAGCGTATCGGCCGTCGAACTCGATTCGTTCGCGACCCGGATCTTGCCGCCGCGCTTCGGCGCGGGCGCGGCGAACGCGGATTGCATGCCGGTCAGCAGGCCGCCGCCACCGACGGCCATCATGCCGCTCGCCGCCATGACCCGCATCATGTCGCGGCGCGTGATGCCGCCCTTGCCGCCGTTGTCGATATCGTCGCTCATCCGAACTGCTCCTGACTGTGGAAAGTGGGGTCCTGGGATCCAGCGTGGTTCGAGAAAACCCGCCGCGCCTGCCTGCTGGTGGCGAACACGACGTCGTACGCATTGAGTTCATTTAAGCATCGACAAAATGCGGGTTGTCGCGATTCGGGGCGGCTGCACGACACGATTCGACCGTTTTGGGCCACCTGCGCAGCATGATTTGCTGCGTGACCACGCGTGCCGCCATTTGCTCGATGCCGCGTCGCGACGCTGCGCAGCACGTGCGCGACGATGGAAATCGTAAAGTGATGCACGCGGCAGATTGCGCCGACAAAATTGGCCGTTCGGCATCCGAAGCGCGTTCGGCTCACGCAAACAGCATGTTTGCGTGGAATGCGCACTCGCGGCCCGTAGTGCCCGAAACGACCGCAACGCCGCGCGCACGTGCGACCGCGGGTGCCGGCCGTGAGGACGCCTTGAGCCCGAAAGATCGGGAGATTGCGGCAACGTCGAAGCGGCTTTGCCGGATAACGGGAAGACGGCCGGATCGCCCGATGCCGGGGACGAATCCGTGACGGACCACCAGGGCGTGATTTCCTGCCGCGATGCGGTCGATGCCGGCGTATCGGCGCGCACGCCGGACACCTGCCGGCGTGGCGTGAGGGAGACGCGATGATGTCGTTGCCGGCAGACACCGGCACGCGGTCGTCAGGCAGCCAGCCTGAACACCGAGACGGCGGCCCGCAACCGTGCCGCCTGCTCGTCCAGCGAGGACGCGGCAGCGGCAGCCTGCTCCACCAGCGCGGCATTCTGCTGGGTCACTTCGTCCATTTGCGCGACCGCCAGGCCGACCTGCTCGATGCCGGTGCTTTGCTCGGCGGATGCCGCTGAAATTTCGCCCATGATGTCGGCCACCCGGTCGATCGACCGCACGATCTCCGTCATGCGCGCGCCCGCTGTCTCGACGAGCCGGCTGCCGCTGCCGACCCGCTCGACCGACGCCTCGATCAATCCCTTGATGTCCTTCGCGGCCGCCGCGCTGCGTTGCGCGAGCGAGCGGACCTCCGAGGCCACGACCGCGAACCCGCGCCCTTCCTCGCCGGCCCGCGCGGCCTCGACCGCGGCGTTGAGCGCGAGAATGTTCGTCTGGAACGCGATGCTTTCGATCACGACGGTAATGTCGGCGATCCGCACCGATCCTTCCGAAATCTGCCGCATCGTTTCGACGACCTCCTGCACGGCGGCACCGCCGAGTTCGGTCGCCTCCTTCGCGTGGGTCACGAGCGCATTCGCCTGACGCGCATTGTCGGCATTCTGTTTGACCGTCGACGTGATCTGCTCCATGCTGGCGGCCGTTTGCTGCAACGACGCCGCCTGTTCCTCCGTGCGCTGCGACAAGTCCAGATTGCCTTGCGCGATCTCGCCGGTGCCGACGGCAATCGAGTGGGTCGTGGTCTGGATTTCGGCGATGGTCTCGGTCAGTCGGGCCTTCATGTCGGCGAGCGCGACGAGCAGGCTGCCCGGCGCGGCGTTCGCCGTATCGAACTGCACGTCCAGTTCGCCGGCGGCGATGCGGGCCGCGATCTCGGTTGCATGCGCCGGCTCGCCGCCCAGCGTACGCCTGACGCTGCGCAACACCCCCCACGCGATCGCCGCGAGCGCCGCCGCGATGACGAGCGTGATGGCGCCCAGCACCTGCGCGAGCCGCGTAAACGCGGCATTGATGTCGTCGTAGAAGAATCCCGTGCCGATCCACCAGTCCCACTCCGGAACGGCGACCACGCCCTGGAGTTTCGGCTCCACGTCCGCGTCCGGGCTGCGCTTGATCAGCACGTCGACGAGCGCGAAATGCGCCTGGGCCATTCCGGCGCGGTACGCCTCGCTGTCGGTCATGCCGCTGGTCGTGCGGTTGCCCTTGGCGCGGGTGCCGATGAACTTCGCGTTCGGATGCACGAGATTGACGCCGTCGGACGTCGTCACCCAGTAGTAGCTTTTCGAATTCGCATTGAGCGCGGACAACGCGGCCTTGGCCTGCTGCTGGGCCTGATCTCGCGTGAGCGTGCCGTTCGCCTGCATCGCGCGATACGCGTCGACCAGATGCTCGGCTTTGGTCAGAAGAATGACGATCTCGTCACGGCGGCTGTCGATCAGCGCGTCGCGCAGCGTGTACAGCGACATCGCGGCAAGCAATGCGACGCCGAGCAGCGCCGCGGCGACGAGCATCAGCAGTTTCGTGGACAACTTCATGCGGAGGGCCTCGATATATTAACCGTTCGGTACATATATCGGCCCGGGCGGCCCTGCCTTGAATAGCTCCGTATCGGTAATTACCCTCGATTCGTGCGGTGATCGCACGCGCAAGGCGGAGCGGCCGTCGCGCCCCCCGGTCGAACGCGACGGGCACGGCCGCGCGCGCAGGGCACGCGGCCCCACGCAGGCGCGGCGTCGCTTACAGCCCGAGCTGTGTCGCGAGATGGCCGATGTCCGACACCTCGTAGTAGTTGTAGAACGGCGTGCCCGGCTCGTGGCCGCGGTTCACGAATGCCTTGTGCTTGATGCCGAGGTCCTCGGCCGTCATCAGGTCGTAGCGCAGGCTCGACGACACGTGCAGCACGTCCTCCGGCTTGCAGCCGAGCTTGCCGAACATGTATTCGAAGCCCTGCATCCGCGGCTTGTACGACTGCGCCTGCTGCGCGGTGAACACCGCATGGAACGGCGCGCCGAGCTTGTCGACGTTGCTCATGATCTGGTCGTCCGACGCGTTGGACAGGATCACCAGCTTGTACTTCGTGGCCAGCCGCGAAAGCCCGGCCGGCACGTCCGGATGCGGACCCCACGTCGGCACCGCATGATAGAAACGCTCGGCCTCGGCTTCGTCGAACTGCACGCCGATGCGCGCGCAGGTGCGCCGGATCGCATTGACGACGACGTCGCGGTACGGCTTCCACGCCCCGAGCACCTCGTCGAGCCGATAGGCGGCGAACGCGCGCACGAATTCCTCCATCGCGACCGGCGACAGCCGGTCCGCGTAGACCTCGCGCGCCATTTCCGCCATCCGGAAGCGGGTCAGCGTGCCGTAGCAGTCGAACGTGATGAACTTCGGTTCAAATTGGATCATGGTGACGTCCTGTCGGTGTGAAGCCCCGGCAGGGCCGGGGACGGGCTGGGTTGTACGAAATTGAATCAGGGCAAAAAGTCCTTCGCGCATCGTTCGGCGCCGGTCAAAACGCAGAATCACCGCGTGTTGGGCGCGCTGTACGGCACGATCTGCGGTGCGATTCCGTGCGGTGCGCTCCGGCCGGCCGACGGGTCTCGCCAAACCGCGACGCGCGTGCCCGGCGCCGCCGCCACGCGGTTCGGCGCGGCAGCGAGCGGCGCGGCACCCTGCTTCCATCGTACTGGCGTTCATGCAGCAGAAGCTGCCGGGATGACGGGCCGAGGCGGCACGATCCGCGCGTTCGTGCACGCCGATCGAGCGGGTTTGCGTCGATCTCTCTCGCGCGCACGTCGCCGCCAGAAAACAGGCGAATCGTCCTATCCGCGCCGTGGGGGCGCTGGCACAGTCGACATGTCATTCTTACCCATCCGGAGTCCGGCGTGGCCGACCTCAATTCTTCCAGCACGCTTACCTATCGCCCATTCGCCGAGACCGACCTGCCTGCCGCGCTCCGGCTGTCGGAAGCGGTCAAGTGGCCGCACCGCCTCGACGACTGGCGCTTCGCATTCCAGCTCGGCAGCGGCTTCGTCGCCGAAGACGAATCCGGCATCGTCGGCACCGCGCTCGGCTGGCGCTTCGGCGAGTCGCACGCATCGCTCGGCATGGTGATCGTGTCGCCTGAGCGCCAAGGTCGCGGCATCGGCCGCGAACTGTTTGCGCGCGTCGTCGACAGCCTCGGCGCGCGCACGATCCTCCTGCACGCGACACCGTCCGGCGAACCGCTCTACGTGAAGTTCGGCTTCGCGGCGATCGGCACGATCGACCAGCACCAGGGTGCCGCGTTCCAGCCGCCGCTGATCTCGCTGCCGCCGGGCGAGCGGCTGCGCCCGCTCGGCACCAACGACGGTCCGCGCCTCGCCGCGCTCGCATCGCGCGCGGCCGGCTACCCGCGCGATGCGGTGATCGATGCGCTGCTCGGCGTCGCCAACGGGATCGCACTCGACCGCGACGGCGAACTGCTCGGCTTCGCGCTCTTTCGCCGTTTCGGCCGCGGCCACGTGATCGGCCCGGTGATCGCACCGGACGCGCTGCGCGCGCAGGCGCTGATCAGCCACTGGCTCGCGCTGCACGAAGGCATGTTCGTGCGCGTCGACGTGCCGGGCGACAGCGGGCTGTCGGACTGGCTGCAGGGGCTCGGCCTGCCGCGCGTCGACACCGTCGTCGCGATGGCGCGCGGCGCGGCGCCTGTCCGCGATCCGGCACTGCGCGCGTTCGCGATCGTCAACCAGGCGCTCGGCTGAACCGCACGCACGATGAGCTTTCTCTACAAGGCCGACCCGGTGCGCGGCGCGCAATGGGCGCAGCGCTTCGCGCAACAGGCGCCCGACCTCGCGTTCCGGATCTGGCCGGACATCGGCGATCCCGAAGCCGTGCGCTATCTCGCCGCGTGGCAGCCGCCCGACGATCCGTTAGCGCTGCTGCCGAATCTGGAGATCGTGTTTTCGGTCGGCGCCGGCATCGATCAGTTCGACCTGTCGCGCGTGCCCGCGCACATCCCGGTCGTGCGGATGATCGAGCCGGGCATCGTCGAAGGGATGGTCGAATACGTGACGCAGGCCGTGCTGACGATCCATCGCGACCTGCTCGACTATGCGGCGCAGCAGCGCGAGCACGTGTGGCGCGAGAAGCCGGTGCGCGCCGCCGCGTCGCGACGCGTCGGCGTGCTCGGGCTCGGCACGCTCGGGCAGGCCGTGCTCGACACGCTGCGGCGCTTCGGCTTCCCGTGCGCCGGCTGGAGCCGCACGCCGCGCACGCTCGACGGCATCGACTGCTACGCGGGCGACGCGGCGCTCGACGCGTTCCTGGCCCGCACCGACATCCTGATCTGCCTGCTGCCGCTCACCGACGACACGCGCGGCCTGCTCGGCGCGCGCGTGTTCGACGCGCTGCCGGCCGGCGCATCGCTCGTGCAGGTCGGGCGCGGCCCGCAGCTCGATGCGGCCGCGCTGCTCGCCGCGCTCGGCAGCGGCCGCCTCGACAGCGCGATCCTCGACGTGACGGACCCGGAGCCTTTGCCGGCCGGCCACCCGTTCTGGACGCATCCGCGCATTCGCATCACGCCGCACATCGCCAGCGCGACCCGGCCCGACACCGCGGCCGACGCCGTGCTCGCGAACCTCGCGCGCCATCGCGCGGGGCAGCCGATGATCGGCGTCGTCGATCGCGCACGCGGCTACTGACGCGCGCGCCCGGCCCCGCGGGGCGCGCAGCAGAAAATGCCGAAGCGCCCCGTGCAAACACCGCTTTCCTACGTTTCAGGCCGCAAATTGAAGACGCGCGCGGATTTCTCGCCCGGTAGCATGACCTCACGCTGACACCCGACGAGAGTCCCGCACTGCCATGAACCAAGCCGCGCTGATCGAAGCCGATCGTCAACACCTGATCCACCCTGTCGTCAACTATCGTGCGCACGAGGCGCGCGGCGTCACCGTGCTCGAATCCGCCGAAGGCGTGTTCCTGCGCGACGCCGACGGTCACACGTTGCTCGATGCGTTCTCGGGCCTGTGGTGCGTGAACGTCGGCTACGGCCGCGACAGCATCGTGAAGGCCGCCGCCGAACAAATGGCGAAGCTGCCCTACGCGACGGGCTATTTCCATTTCGGCTCACAACCCGCGATCGAGCTGGCCGAACGCCTCGCGGCGCTCGCGCCGCCGTCGCTGAATCGCGTGTACTTCACGCTCGGCGGCTCGGATGCGATCGACTCCGCGGTGCGTTTCATCACGCACTATTTCAACGCAACCGGCCGCCCGTCGAAAAAGCACATGATCGCGCTCGAGCGCGGCTATCACGGCTCGTCGTCGATCGGCGCCGGCCTCACCGCGCTGCCCGCGTTCCACCGTCACTTCGACCTGCCGCGCGCGGACCAGCACCACATCCCGTCGCCCTACCCGTATCGCCACCCGCTCGGCAACGATTCGCAGGCGCTGATCGCCGCGTCGGTCGCCGCGCTCGAAGCGAAAGTCGCCGAACTCGGCGCGGACAACGTCGCGGCCTTCTTCTGCGAGCCCGTGCAGGGTTCCGGCGGCGTGATCGTGCCCCCGGCCGGCTGGCTGAAGGCGATGCGCGACGCGTGCCGGCGCCTCGGCATCCTGTTCGTCGCCGACGAGGTGATCACCGGCTTCGGCCGCACGGGCCCGTTGTTCGCGTGCGAGACCGAGCAGGTCGACCCGGACCTGATGACCGTCGCGAAGGGGCTGACCGCCGGCTATGCGCCGATGGGTGCCGTGCTGATGTCCGATGAAATCTACGAAGGAATCGCGGGCAGCCGCGCCGATTCGCCCGTGGTCGGCCACGGCCATACGTATTCCGCGCATCCGGTCAGCGCGGCGATCGGCCTCGAGGTGCTGAAGCTCTATCACGAAGGCAGGCTGCTCGCGAACGGCCAGGCGATGGCGCCGCGTTTCGCCGCGGGGCTCGATGCGCTGCGCGCGCACCCGCTCGTCGGCGACGCCCGTTCGGTCGGGCTGCTCGGCGCGCTCGAACTGGTCGCCGACAAGGCACGCAAGACGCGCTTCGACCCTGCGCTGAACGTGCCCGACAGGATCGCCGCCGCCGCGTACGCCAACGGCGTGGTGTTCCGCGCATTCGGCGACGGCGTGCTCGGTTTCGCGCCGGCGCTGAGCTTCAGCGCGGGCGAGTTCGACCTGATGTTCGAACGCGTGCGCAAGACGCTCGACGACGTGCTGGCCGACGCGGGCGTGCAGCGCGCGCTCGACGCCGCGCACGCGCAGCCGGCCTGACCGGCCAAGGGAAAGCCGGGCTTGTGGCGGCCATCGTTCGACTCTAAAGTAACCGGACATTCCATTTTTTCCCTCTCACGTGAACATGACGGACAGCAAGCTGGATCGCATCGACCTGCGCATCCTCTCCCAGTTGCAAAAGCGCGGCCGCATGACCAACGTCGAACTGGCCGATGCGGTCGGGCTGTCGCCCAGTCCTTGCCTGATCCGCGTGAAGCGGCTCGAGAAGGCCGGCTACATCGGCGGCTACGGCGCGCATATCCAGCTCGAGAAACTCGGCGACGTGCAGGTCGTGTTTACCGAAGTCACGCTGGCCGACCACCGGCGCGAGGACTTCGACCGTTTCGTCGCGGCGATTCGCAACGTCGACGAGATCGTCGAGTGCCACCTCGCGAGCGGCGGCTACGACTATCTGCTGAAGTTCATCACGCGCAGCGTGAGCCATTACCAGACGATCGTCGAAGGGCTGCTCGAGCAGAACATCGGCATCGAGAAGTATTTCAGTTACGTGATCATCAAGTCGCCGTTCGTCAAACGGCACTATCCGCTCGAATCGCTGTTCGGCGAACGTCACTGACGGACAGCGCGCGGCATCCACGAACGCGGCGGCCCGCCGTCCGCGCGGGGTAGTCGCGCGCCCGCGCCGCTGCCGTCGTCACCGAATCGCCCTATCCAAGGAGCTGTCATGCCGCTTACGCTGTCCCGAACCGAACTCGTTCGCACCGCCAACCTGATCGACGGCACCTGGCGCGATGCGCTCGACGGCCGCCGCTTCGACGTCACCGATCCGGCGACGCTCGAGATCGTTGCCCACGCACCCGACAGCGGCGCCGCCGACGCGCGCGCCGCGACCGACGCGGCAGCGCGCGCGCTGCCCGGATGGCGCGCCACGCCCGCTCGCGAACGGGCCGCCATCCTGCGCGCCTGGCATGCCGCGATCGTCGCGCACACCGACGATCTCGCGGCGCTGATGTCGCGCGAACAAGGCAAGCCGCTCGCCGAAGCGCGCGGCGAAGTCGCGTACGGCGCGTCGTACGTGCTGTGGTTCGCCGAGGAAGCGACGCGCACCTACGGCGACCTGATTCCGCAGCAGCAGCGCGGCAAGCGGCTGAGTGCGGTCAAGGAGCCGATCGGCATCGTCGCCGCGGTCACGCCGTGGAATTTCCCGCTCGCGATGATCGCGCGCAAGATCGCACCCGCGCTCGCGGCCGGCTGCACGGTCGTCGCGAAACCGGCGGAGGACACGCCGCTCACGGCGCTCGCGCTGGCCTTCCTCGCACAGGAAGCCGGCGTGCCGCCCGGCGTGCTGAACCTGATCGCGGCATCGCGTGAACGCGGCATCGACGCGGTGGCCGACTGGCTCGCCGACGCTCGCGTGCGCAAGATCACGTTCACCGGATCGACGCCCGTCGGCAAGCTGCTCGCGCGCGAATCGGCCGCGACGCTGAAGAAGCTGTCGCTGGAGCTCGGCGGCAATGCACCGTTCATCGTGTTCGACGATGCCGAGCTCGACGCGGCGGTCGACGGGCTGATGGCCGCCAAATTCCGCAACGGCGGCCAGACCTGCGTGTCGCCGAATCGCGTGTACGTGCAGGCCGGCGTCTACGACGCCTTCGCCGCGAAACTCGCCGCGCGCGTCGCCGCGCTGAAGGTCGCGCCGGCGACCGACCCGGCCGCGCAGATCGGCCCGATGATCAACGCGCGCGCGATCGACAAGATCGCGCGCCACGTCGGCGACGCGATCGAGCGCGGCGCACGCGTGCTCACGGGCGGCAAGCGCCTGCCCGAACTCGGGCCGAACTATTACGCGCCGACGGTGCTCGCCGACGCCACCGCCGACATGCAGCTGACCTGCGAGGAGACCTTCGGCCCCGTCGCCGCGCTGTTCCGGTTCGCTACCGAGGACGAAGCCGTCGACGCCGCGAACGACACGCCGTTCGGGCTCGCCGCGTATTTCTACACGCAGGACGTGCGCCGCATCGCACGCGTGTCGGCGCGGCTCGAAACCGGCATCGTCGGCATCAACGAGGGCGCGCTTGCGAGCGAAGCCGCGCCGTTCGGCGGCGTGAAGGAATCGGGCTACGGCCGTGAAGGCTCGCGCTATGGCCTCGACGATTACCTGTCGATCAAGTATCTGTGCCAGGGCGGGCTCGACTAATCCGGCTCCGCCGCCCGCATCCGCGGCCGTTGCGTTCCGTTGCGCGGCGCGCCGCGACCGGCGCGCCCCGGCCGCACACGTTTGCGGCAACCATGCAGTCATCGCTTCGCATGCCGGCCTCGATTTCCGGGTAACGATGCCGTTAACCCGGATTTGACCCGCGCCGCTGCGGTCGCAGCCGGCTCCCCGCACGAGCACGAGCAATGCCTGCATCCACTTCGATCGAGAAAGTTGCCGACTGGGCCGGCCGCCACCACCTGATCGTCGGTGTGCTGGGCACGCTGATGTCGCTCGCGGCGTTCGGCATCAGCGCAGCGACGCTGTGGGCCGCGCGCAGCGAAGTCGTCGAGCATGCGCACGAAACGTCGCGCAATGTCGCGGCCGTCCTGGTCAGCGAGATCGCGCGCACCGTCGAAACGTCCAACAATGCGCTCGTCGCGCTGGCCGTCAATCTCGGCAATCCCGCCGTCGCACGCATGGAGGCCGGGCTGCGTCACGACGTGCTGTTCGAGCGCACGGCCGCGCAATACGTGACCGGCATGGGCGTGACGGACCGCTACGGCCATTTGATCGACGGCTGTTGCAGCCCGACCCACAACTGGGACTTCAGCGATCGCGACTACTTCAAGGTCCATCGCGATGCGGACAACGTCGGCCTCTACGTGTCCCAGGCGTATCGCGCGCGTTCGCGCGGCAACACGGAATCGATCGCGCTGTCGCGGCGCATCGAGCGGGCGGATCACACGTTCGACGGGATCGCGGTGGTCGCCATCGATCTCGCCTACTTCGATCGGCTCCTGTCACGCCTGAACGTCGGGCCGCACGGCGTCAGCGCGATCCTGCGCGCGGACGGCACGATCCTCGCGCGCAACCCGCCGTTGAGCGATCACCAGATGGTCCGCCTGCGCCACTCGAAGTCGTTCGACCGGATGGTGAACCGCGAATCGGGTTTCTATGTGGCGCGCTCGAGCATCGACGGCACCGTGCGGCTCTATACGTTCCAGCGTGTGCCCGGAACGCCGCTGATCGCCGTGGTCGCGCCGGCGGAGCGCGACGTGCTGGCCGGCACCACGCACCTGACGTGGACGGTCGGTGTGTCTGCGTCCTTCATCGCTGCGCTGTTCTGCGCGGTGGTGTGGCTGCTCGCGTTCGCGCTGCGAGACAACCTGCGCAAGCAGACGCTGCTCACCGACCTGACGCGCACCGACCCGCTCACGGGCCTGCACAACCGTCGCGCGCTCGACGCCGCGCTCGCCGACGAATGGGAACGGCTGCAGCGCGGCAGTGACGACAACCTGTCGGTGCTGTTCATCGACGCCGATCACTTCAAGCAGTACAACGACCGGTACGGCCATGCGCAAGGCGACATCGCGCTGCGCTTTCTCGCCGAATGCATCCGTGCGCATACGCGGCGGCGCGGCGATCTCGCCGCGCGCTACGGCGGCGAGGAATTCGTCGCCGTGCTGCCCAATACGGACCAAGGCGGCGCCGTGCAGGTAGCCGAAGCGATTCGCCGCGCCGTGGAGCGCAACCGGCTCGACGGGTTCGACGCGACGATTCCGCCTTTCACGATCAGCATCGGCTGCGCGACCGGGCACAGCGCGCACCCGAGGTCCGTTCAAGCGTTGTCGCAGCAGGCGGACCTCGCCCTCTATGCGGCGAAGCGCCAGGGCAGAAACCGCGTGTGCCACGCCGACGCGGAGTCGTTGGCTCAACCGGCTTGATCGAGCCGGTTCCGATCTCATTCAAGCACCCCTTCAAGCACCCGCGCGCGCACCGCCGGCCCGTATCCGCACGCTGCAGAACATCGGCCGACGGCTCGATCGATCCGGCCGCAAACGTTCAGCATCACGAATTCACCACATAGTGAACATTTTGGTGCATCGTCCGCGACCCGAAACAAATTCTTAACGGCTGCGTCATGATCGCCCACGACAATCCGCCATCTTCAACACACAGGATGGAGTCTTGCATGTTTGCGTCACGAAGCCGTTTCCCGCTGCACGTCGCAGCGCTGTCGAGTGCGATCCTTCTCGCCGCATGCGGCGGCGGCGACGATGTCGCGTCGACCACCACGACCAGCGCGGCCATGCCGGCACCGCCGGCCGACCCCGGTTTCGTCGACAGCGCACCCGTGCCGAGCGTGCCGGCCTTCGTCGATAACATCGCGACCAACCAGCGCGGCGACGCGCGCTATGCAACGCTGTCGACCAACGCCGCCGTGCGCGTGGTGAGCCGCTTCCTCGACCTGTGGCAGCCGGCGACGATGCTGGTCGATGCCGGCGTGACCGCGCCCGCCAACGGCGCGTTTCCGGCGATCTCGCCGTCGACCTGCTCGGGCCTGCCCAGCAGCGGCACGCCTTGCGGCACGATCCTGAACGACACGGTGCTCAACGCCAATGTCCAGTACGTGATCAACGCAACGACCGCCCGCACGCAGCAACAGGCCGACGCTGCCTACTTCGACGACCGGCGCGGCAAGGGCTACAGCGTGACCGACGGCATGGGGCCGCTCACCGACGCATGGCGCACCGCGGCCCAGCAGACGACCAGCATCACCAGCGTCCCCGCCGACGCGACGACGGTGCTGTACAACGATTCCGGCAACAACGTTGGTGTCGGCAGCAGCACGAACACGAACTTCGGCAAGGTCGTCGACCTGCTCAACGAGATGGGCAACAACGCGTCGACCGAGCCGTCGAAGCGCTTCTACAAGTATGCGCGGCCGTACCGCTGGAGCGCGAGCGTGGTCGTCGCGCCGACGCTCGTTCCCGCCGAAAGCACGACGCCCGCCACCGACGGCGGCTTCATCAGCGGCCACACGGCCGAAGCGGTGCGCGACGCGACGACGATGGCGTGGCTCGTGCCGGAGCGCTTCCAGGAGATGGTCAGCCGCGGCCTCGAACTCGGCGAGAACCGGATCCTCGCCGGCATGCACTCGCCGCTCGACGTGATCGGCGGCCGCATGCTTGCACTCGCGATCAGCGCGGCGAACCTGACCGCGTATGCGAGCGACGCGCAAGCCGCGTATGTGCAGGCCCATCAGACGCTGCAGCAGCTCACGGGGACGACAGATACGACGTTCGCCGCCTTCGCGCACTCGGGCACGACGGCAACCGACCGATTCGCCGATTACACCGCGAACAAGGCCGCGTTCCTGCGCCGCATGACGTTCGGCTTCGGCACGATCGAGTCGACCGACGCGCCGCCCGTGGTGCCGAAGGGCGCGGAAATTCTGCTGCAGACGCGCTTCCCGTATCTGAGCGCGGATCAGCGGCGCGTCGTGCTGAAGACCACCGAAGTGCAGTCCGGCTATCCGGTGATGGACGACGCGGAAGGCTGGGGCCGCTTGAACCTGTTCGCCGCGGCCGACGGTTACGGCGCGTTCAGCGGCAACGTCATCGTGTCGATGGATGCATCGCAGGGCGGGCTCAATGCGGCCGACCAGTGGCGCAACGACATCGCCGGCGCAGGCAAGCTGACGCTGCAAGGCACCGGCACGCTGACGCTAGCGGGCAACAACAGCTACACGGGCGGCACGCAGGTCAGTGGCGGCACGCTCGCCGCGGCATCCGCGACGGCGTTCGGCAACGGCGACGTGTACGTCGGTTCGGGCGGCAGCGTCCGGATTGCCGCCAGCGCGCCGGTGACCGTCGCCACCCGCTATACGCAGCTCGACAACACGACGCTCGAACTCGATATCGACGGCAACGGCGGCGGACGCCTGCGCGTCGGCGGCCCGCTCACCGTCGCGGGCGGCACGCTGCACGTGAAGTTCGTGAACGGCTATGTGCCGAAGGCCGGCGACACCATCGCGCTGATCGACGGCGCGGCGGCTTCCGCGAAGTTCTCGACCGTGACGGTCGACGGGTTCAAGGCGACGCCGGTTTATACGGCAACGGGTGTGTCGGTCAGGCTGTCGGCATCGTGATCTCGTGCGCCGTGCCGCAGCGCGGCGCGGTTTCCCTCGTTTCCGATATCTCGCGCGGGCGCCATACGGCGCTCGCATCGACGCGGATCGAGACCGCTGCGCCGCCGGATCGCGGCGGCCGGCGCGCGGCTCGTCGAAGCCGAAATCAATCCGCTGTTCGTGCGCGATGCCGGCCTGACGGCGAGCGCGCCGCTGCGGCACACGCGTTGGGTCAGGCGCGCTGAGTCACGCGCCAGCCTCAACCGCGAACGGACGCGACACCGTCGAGTTCGCGCACGGCGTCCTCCGGCAACACCAACCCGCCGGCGGCGAGATTCTCGCGCAGATGCGCGACGGACGACGTCCCCGGAATCAGCAGGATGTTCGGCGCGCGCTGCAGCAGCCACGCGAGCGCGGTCTGGATCGGCGTCGCACCGAGCCGGGCCGCGATCGCGTCGAGCGTGGACGACTGCAACGGATTGAAGCCGCCGAGCGGAAAGTACGGGACGTAGGCGATGCCGTCGCCCGCGAGCGCATCGACGAGATTGTCATCGTCCCGGTGCGCCAGGTTGTAATGGTTCTGCACGCAGACGATGTCGCAGATCCGGCGCCCTTCGGCGATCTGCGCGGCCGTGACGTTGCTCAGCCCGATGTGCCGCACGAGGCCCTGCCGCTGCAGTTCGGCCAGCGCGGACAGCGGCGCCTCGATCGAGCCTTCCGCCGGGCCGTGCGGGTCGAACATGATCCGCAGGTTGACCACGTCGAGCACGTCGAGACCGAGGTTGCGCAGGTTGTCTTGCACGGCTGCGGCGAGCGCGTCGCCGGAAAACGCCGGCAGCCAGGAACCGTCGTCGCCGCGCTTCGCGCCGACCTTGGTCACGATCAGCAGGTCGTCGCGATACGGATGCAACGCTTCGCGAATCAGCTGGTTCGTCACATGCGGCCCGTAAAAGTCGCTCGTGTCGATGTGGTCGACGCCCGATGCGACGGCTTCACGCAAGACGGCGAGCGCCGCGTCGCGATCCTTCGGCGGACCGAACACGCCGGGGCCGGCCAGTTGCATCGCGCCATAGCCGATGCGGTGAACGCGTCGGCCCGCGACGGAATACGTGCCGGACTGAACAATGGGGGACATGATCGTGCTCCTGTATCGAATGCGTGGCCGCAGGTTACGCCGTGTCGCGCTGCGCGATAACGGGTCATAATCTGCACGACCTGTACGAAAAGGCGAACAATGCAAGTCGATCTGGGCGATCTGAACGCGTTCGTGGCGGTGGCACGGGCGAAGGGCTTTCGCGAAGGTGCGCGCATGGTCGGCGCGAGCGCATCCGGTCTCAGCGAAGCGGTGCGCCGGCTGGAGGCGCAACTCGGCGTGCGGCTGCTGCACCGCACGACGCGCAGCGTGTCGCCGACCGAAGCCGGAGAGCGCCTGCTCGCGCGGCTCGCGCCGGCACTGAGCGAGGTGGAGGCGGCGCTCGACGTGGTGAACACGTTCCGCGAGCGGCCGGTCGGCACGCTGAAGCTCAATGTGCCGATGAGCGCGGCGCGTCTCGTGCTGCCGTCCATCGTCCCGCGCTTTCTCGATGCGTATCCGGAGATCCGGCTCGAGGTCGTGGCCGACGAAAGCTTCGTCGATATCCTCGCGGCCGGCTGCGACGCGGGCATCCGTTACGACGAGCGCCTCGAACAGGACATGATCGCCGTGCCCATCGGCCCGCGTACGCAACGCTTCGCCACCGCCGCGGCGCCCGCCTATCTCGCGCGGCACGGCCGTCCGGCGCATCCACGCGATCTGCTCGATCACGCGTGCCTGCGCGGCCGGTTCGCGAGCGGCGCGATGCCGGCGTGGGAGTACGAGCGCGACGGCGAAGTGGTCCGCGTGGAGCCGTCGGGCCCGCTCGTCGTGCAGATCGGCGGCGCCGTCGATCTCGTCGTGGACGCCGCCTGCGCCGGGCTCGGCATCGTGCATCTTTTCGAAGACTGGCTGCGTCCGCACCTCGCGAGCGGCGCGCTCGAGCCCGTGCTCGGCGAATGGTGGCGACCGTTCTCGGGCCCGTATCTGTATTACCCGGGGCGGCGTTTCGTACCGGCTCCGCTGCGCGCGTTCATCGATTTCGTCAAGGCGGATGCGGGGTAGCACGGCGGCCGCCGCTGCCCGGCGCCCGCGCAAGCGGCGATCGCGCCCGCGCCGCCCGTCACCGCCGGTTCGAACGCGACACCACGTCGATCCACACGGCCAGCACCAACACCCCGCCCTTGACGATCATCTGCCAGTACGCGTCGACGTCGAGCATCGACATCCCGTTGTCGAGGCTCGCCATCACGAGTGCGCCGATCAGCGCCCCATAAACGGTGCCCGACCCGCCGCGCATCGACGTGCCGCCGATGAAGCACGCGGCGATCGCGTCGAGCTCGCCCATCGTGCCGGCCGACGGCGAGCCGGCCGCGAGCCGCGCGGTATTGACGATGCCCGCGAACGCGCACATCAGCCCCATCAGCGCGAAGATCGCGAGCTTCACACGATCGGTGTCGACGCCCGACAGCCGCGTCGCTTCCAGGTTCGAACCCACCGCATAGATGCGCCGGCCGAACACGGTCTGCGTCGCGATCCACGAGAACGCGCCGAGCAGCGCGAGCAGCAGCAGCACGGGCACGGGAATGCCGCCGTAACGATCGAGCGTCGCGACGAACGCGAACAGCACGGCCCCGGCACCGACGACTTTCGCGACGTCCTGCCACAGCGGCGCGACCGCGAGCCGATAGCGGTGCCGCGTACCGCGCTGCCGGATCACCAGCAGCGCGACGAGCGCGAACAGCAGCACCGCGAGCCCGTCGCCGGCCGCGCGCGGCAGATAGCCCTGCCCGATGAACACGAAGCCGTCGGACACCGGCGCGATCGTCGAGCCGCCCGTCACGCCGAGGAGGATGCCGCGAAACGCGAGCATCCCGCCCAGCCCGACAATGAACGACGGCACGCGCCGGTAGGTCGACCACCAGCCGTTGAACAATCCGACCAGCACGCCGAGCGCGAGCACGGCCGGCACCGTCGCGGCCACGGGCCAGTGGCGATTGACGTCGAGGATCGCCGCGACACCGCCGAGCAGCCCGAGCAGCGATCCGACCGACAGGTCGATCTCGCCCGCGATGATCACGAACACCATGCCGCACGCGAGCATCCCGGTGATCGACATCTGCCGCAGCAGGTTCGACACGTTGCGCGGCGTGACGAACGCACCGTCGGTCAGCACCGAGAAGAACACCCAGATCGCGGCGACCGCGAACAGCAGCGCGAGCACCTTGTAGCGCACGAAGATCTGGCGCAGCGGATGGCCGTGCGTGCGGCGCGCGTCGGCGTCCGGCGGCACGGCGGTGGAGGAAGACAGTTCGGTATTCATTGGGCACTCGCTGCAATGGGTTCGGCCGGCTGCCGCGCGGATTTCAGCGCGGCGCCGAGGATCTGTTCCTGCGTGAGACCGTCATTGACGAAATCACCGCGCAGCTCGCCTTCGCCGATCACGAGCACACGATCGGCGAGCCCGAGCACTTCCGGCAGCTCGGACGACACGACGATCAGCGCGACGCCGCGTTTCGCGAGCGCAAAGATCAGCCGGTAGATTTCCGCCTTCGCGCCGACGTCGACGCCGCGCGTCGGCTCGTCGAGGATCAGCACCTGCGGATCGGCCAGCAGCATCCTCGCGAGCACGGCCTTCTGCTGGTTGCCGCCGGACAGGCTCGCGATCGGCAGGAACGGATGCGCGGCGCGCACCGACAGCCGCTGCATCTCGGTGCGGATCGCGTCGAGTTCGGCGGCCGCATCGATCCGCCCACGCACGGCGAACCGGCGCAGCACCGACAGCGTGATGTTGTGACCGACGCCGAGCTGCGGCACGATCCCGTGACGCTTGCGGTCCTCGGGCACCATCGCGATGCCCGCGCGAATCGCATCGGCCGGCGAGCGGATCGCGAGCGGCCGGCCGTTCATCCGCAAGGTCGCCGTGCTCGCGCCCGGATACGCGCCGAAGATCGCCTGCATCAGCTCGGTGCGGCCGGCTCCGACAAGCCCCGCGACGCCGAGGATCTCGCCGCGCCGCACGCTGAACGACACGTCGTCGACGCGCTTGCGGCGCGGGTTCGCCACGTCGTGACAGGTCACGTTGCGCGCGTCCAGCACGACGTCGCCGATCTCGTGCGGCTCGCGCGGATACAGGTTGCGGATCTCGCGGCCAACCATCATCGCGATGATCCGGTGTGTGGTCATTCCGCGCATCGGCTCGGTCGCGACGTGGCGGCCGTCGCGGATCACGGTCACGGTGTCGCACACCGCGTCGACTTCGTCGAGCTTGTGCGAGATGTACACGCACGCGACGCCGCGCCGCTTCAGGTCGCGCACGATGTCGAGCAGGATGCGCGTCTCGGCGGCACTCAGCGACGACGACGGCTCGTCGAGGATCAGCAGCTTCGCGCGCTTGTTCAGCGCCTTCGCGATCTCGATCAGCTGCTGGTGGCCGCCGCCGTAATTCATCACCGGCTGCGCGACGTTGATCGCGTCGATCCGCAGCTCGCGCAGCAGCGCCTCGGAACGCCGCACCATCTCCGCGTAGTGCATGCGCCCGCCGGGCAGCGTGATCTCGTTGCCGAGGAAGATGTTCTCGGCGACCGACAGCTCGGGCACCAGCATCAGTTCCTGGTGGATGATCACGATGCCCGCGCGTTCGGTGTCGCGCACGCCGGACGCGACGAGCGGCGCGCCTTCCCAGCGGATCTCGCCATCCCACGTGCCGTGCGGGTAGACGCCCGACAGCACCTTCATCAGCGTCGACTTGCCGGCGCCGTTCTCGCCGCACAGCCCAACGCACTCGCCGGGGCGCACGGTCAGATCGATTCCGTCGAGCGCCTTCACGCCATCGAATGCCTTGACGATGCCGCGCATCGTCAGCAAGGGTTCGGTCATACGTTCATTGCCTCGCAGTGAGCACGCGGCCGGCCGCACCTGGCCGGCCACATGCATCCTGCCCGTCGTGCCGTCATTGGCTCGCGAGCTGGGCCTGGGTATAGAAGCCGTCCTTCACGACGACGTGGACATTGCGCTTGGTCAGCACCGTGGGCTGCAGCAGCACCGTGTCGACCTTCTTCTTCCCGTTGTCGTACTGCGCGTTGAACGCGGGCTTCGTGCCCTTCGCAAGATCGACCGCAAGCTTCGCGGCTTCGCTCGCGATCAGCTTCAGCGGCTTGTAGACGGTCATCGTCTGCGTGCCGGCGATCACGCGCCTGACCGCCGCGAGGTCCGCATCCTGCCCGGACACCGGCACCTTGCCGGCCAGGTGCTGCGCGGCGAGCGCCTGGATCGCGCCGCCCGCGGTGCCGTCGTTCGACGCGACGATCGCGTCGATCCGGTTGTTGTTCGCGGTGAGCGCATCCTCGACGATGCGCAGTGCGGTCGATGCGCTCCATTCCGGCACCCACTGCTGGCCGACGACCTTGATGTCGCCGCGATCGATCGCCGGCTTCAGCACCTTCAACTGGCCCTCGCGCAGCATCTTCGCGTTGTTGTCGGTCGGCGCGCCGCCGAGCAGGAAATAGTTACCCTTCGGCTTCGCGTCGAACACGCCCTTCGCCTGCAGTTCGCCAACCTTCTCGTTGTCGAACGAGATGTACGCGTCGACGTCCGCATCGAGGATCAGACGGTCGTACGACACGACCTTGATGCCGGCCTTCCTCGCTTCGGCGACGACGTTGCCGAGCGTCTTCGAATTGAACGGGACGATCACGATCACGTCGACGCCGCGCGAAATCAGGTTCTCTATCTGCGAAATCTGTCGCTCCTCGCTCGCGTCGGCCGACTGCACCGACACCTTCGCGCCGAGCTTCGTCGCGGCCGCGACGAAATAATCGCGATCGCGCGACCAGCGCTCGACGCGCAGGTCGTCGATGCAGAAGCCGATCTCGGGCTTGTCCTTGCTCGCATGCGCGAGCGGAGCGCCGAGCGCGAAGAGCGCCAGCGCTGCGGCGCCTGCAAGGGAACTCAATACGGTACGGCGCGTCACGGATTTCATGTCTCCACTCCTTGTTATTGGACAACCTCACGAACACCGGGCGGCCGCGGGAATGCGCCGCCCGCATCGAGTCACTGCAAAGCACGGGATCGCACTGGCGAAGCGCCGCTCACGCGCCCGTCGCAAACACCGGTTCGAGCGCGCCGTAAAGCGCGCGAAACGTCGGCCGCCGCGCATCGCGATACCACGCGTGTCGCGCGGGATCAGGCTCGCGCACCGCGACGACCGGCGGCTGCGGGCACACCTCGTCGAGCGACGCATCCGGTTCGAGCGCGAGATGCGCGAGCCGTGCGGCACCGAGCGCCGGGCCGACCTCGCCGCCCGCGCGCAGCGTCAGCGCACGTCCGCTCAGGTCGGCGAGCATCTGCGTCCAGTACGCGCTGCGCGAGCCGCCGCCGATCACCGTGATGCCGTCGGGCGCCAGTCCGGCCGCATGCAGCGCATCGATGCCGTCGAGCAACGCGAAGCCGACGCCTTCGAGCGTGGCGTTCGCGAGATCCGCGCGCTGCGTATCGGGCGTGAGCCCGTAGAACACGCCCTTCGCATTCACGTCGTTGTGCGGCGTGCGCTCGCCGCTCAGGTAAGGCAGAAACCACGGGCGGCTGGCGCGCGCGTTCGCCTCGGCATCGGCGAGCAGCGCCGCGACGCCGTCGTAACCGGCTAGTTGCGCGGTGAAGTCGATGCAGCCGGCCGCGTTCAGCATCACCGACATCAAATGCCATGTATCGGGCAGCGCGTGGCAAAAGCTGTGCACCGCCGAATCGGGGTTCGCGCGAAACCCGTCCGACACCGCGAAATAGACACCCGACGTGCCGAGCGACAGCAACGCGTCGCCGGGCCGCACGATCCCGACGCCCACCGCGCCGGCCGCGTTGTCGCCGCCGCCGGCCACCACCGGAATCTCGCGCAGCCCGAGCGTTCGCGCGACGCTCGGCAGCAGCGTGCCCGTTACGCCGTTGCCCTCGAACACCGCCGGCATCTGCGCGCGCGACAGCCCGCACGCGGCGAGCAGCGTGTCGTCGTAGTCGCGCTTCGCGACGTCGAGCCAGAGCGTACCGGCGGCATCCGACGGATCGGTCGCGAACGCGCCGGTCAGCCGGTAGCGCAGGTAATCCTTCGGCAACAGCACGTGTGCTATGCGCGCGAACACGTCGGGTTCGTGGCGGCGCACCCACAGCAGCTTCGGCGCGGTGAAGCCCGGCATCGCGACGTTGCCTGTCACAGCACGCAGCGCGGGTGCGAGCCGCTCGAGTTCCGCGCACTCCGCATCCGCGCGGCCGTCGTTCCACAGAATCGCGGGGCGCAGCACGTCGCCGTGCGCATCGAGCAGCGTCGCGCCGTGCATCTGCCCGGTCAGTCCCAGCGCGTCGATGGCGCGCGGATCGATGCCGCTCGCGCGTGCCTCATCGACGAGCGCGGCCAGTGCGCCGCACGCGGCGTCCCACCAGTCGCGCGGCGCCTGTTCGGACCAGCGCGGCCGCGGCCGGCTCACCGTGAGCGGGCGACTCGCGCTCGCCCGCACCGCGCCGTCGCGGTCGAGCAGCACCGCTTTCACGCCCGACGTACCGAGATCGAGTCCGATATACATGGCGTCAGCGCAGTCCGTAGATCGCCTGGTTCACGATGTTCTCCAGCCGCTCCTGCGCGCCGCTCGCATGCCGCGGGTCCACGCCGCGCGCGAGCGCGTCGTCCGCGAGCGACTGCAGCGTATAGCCGCCCGCCAGGATCTTGCGGCCGAACGCGTCGTCCCACTGCGCGTAGCGCTGCCGGCGCAGCGCATCGAGCCGGTCGTTCTCGACCAGTACGGCCGCACGTTCGAGCGCGAGCGCGAGCACGTCGATCGCGCCGACGTGGCCGTAGAACAGGTCTTCCGGATCGATGCTCTGGCGCCGCACCTTCGCGTCGAAGTTCATCCCGCCGGTCGTGAAGCCGCCGTGGCGCAGGATCTCGTAGAACGCAAGCGTCAGTTCCTCGACGCTGTTCGGGAACTGGTCGGTGTCCCAGCCGTTCTGCGGATCGCCGCGGTTCGCGTCGACGCTGCCGAACACGCCGAGTGCGAACGCGTTCGCGATCTCGTGATGAAACGAGTGGCCGGCGAGCGTCGCGTGGTTTGCCTCGATGTTCACGCGAATCTCGTTCTGCAGTCCGTACTGCACCAGAAATCCGTGCACGGTCGCGACGTCGTAGTCGTACTGGTGCTTGGTCGGCTCCTGCGGTTTCGGCTCGATCAACAGCGCACCCTTGAAGCCGATCCGATGCTTGTGCTCGACGACCATCGACAGAAAACGCGCGAACTGCTCGCGCTCGCGCTTCAGGTCGGTATTGAGCAGCGTCTCGTACCCTTCGCGGCCGCCCCACAGCACGTAGTTCTCGCCGCCGAGCCGGTGCGTCGCGTCGAGCGCATGGCACACCTGGGTCGCGGCCCATGCGAACACGTCGGGGTTCGGATTCGTCGCGGCGCCCGCCGCGAAGCGCGGGTGCGAGAACAGGTTCGCCGTGCCCCACAGCAGCCGCACGCCGCTCGCCTGCTGGCGCTCGCCGAGATAGTCGACCATCCGCGCGAAATTGGCCGCGTACTCGCGCAGGCTGTCGCCCTCCGGGGCGACGTCGGTGTCGTGGAACGTATAGAAAGGCGTGCCGAGCTTCGTGAAGAACTCGAACGCCGCATCGGCCTTCATGCGCGCACGTTCGAGCGCGTCGCCAGGCTGCTGCCACGGCCGCTGGAACGTGCCCTGCCCGAAGATGTCGTGTCCCGGCCAGACGAACGTGTGCCAGTAGCACACGGCAATCCGCAGATGCTCGGCGAGTGTCTTGCCGAGCACGCGCTTCTCGGGGTCGTAATAGTGGTACGCCAGCGGGTTGTCCGACTGCGGACCTTCGTAGCGAATCGCGGGAATGTGTTCGAAATACGACATGGCGTCTCCGTGTTGGGTCTTGGTGCAGCGCAACGCGCGTCGCGACGACGACACACGCGGCCGAATCCGGTTGGCTGGATCGTGCCCGCGCGCCTGCCGGCCGGCAATTGCGAAATTGCGCAACACGCTTAACGTTTCTTGCCAGCCGCTGCGCGCGGCGTGCGTTCCGTCCTACAATCGCCGGACACCAGAGAACCGCGCGGCACCGCCCGCGCGCCCCGGAGACAACGGCGAGACGCCCGAGCGGCGCCCGCCCCGAGACCGACATGACCCGTGCCTCTTCCGCCCAGACACCGCATCGCATCGCGCTGCTGTTCAACGCGAACAAGGTCTACGACCGCGAGATCATCAGCGGCATCGGCCAGTACCTGCACACGACGCGCGTCGTGTGGGACCTGTTCCTCGAAGACGACTTCCGCTGCCGGCTCGCCGGCATCGAACGCTTCGACGGCGACGGCATCATCGCGGACTTCGACGATCCGGCCGTCGCCGACGCGCTCGCCGGCTCGCCGCTGCCCATCGTCGCGGTCGGCTCGTCGTACGAGGATCCCGCGCAGTACCCGGACGGCGTCCCATATATTGCGACGGACAACCCGAAGCTCGTGTCGCTCGCCTACACGCACCTGATCGGCGCGGGGCTCGCGCATTTCGCGATGTACAGCCTGCCGGTCGCGCAGGAGAACCGCTGGGCGCAGCAGCGTGAGCTCGCGTTCGACCGGCTCGCGCGCGCGGACGGGCTCGACGCGCCGATCTACCGCGGCGTGTCGACGAGTGCATCGGGCTGGAATCACGCGATCGAGCAGTTGATCGGCTGGCTGCATGCGCTGCCGAAGCCCGTCGGCGTGATCGCGGTCACGGATGCGCGCGCGCGGCATCTGCTGCAGGCGTGCCTGCTCGCCGGCATCGCGGTGCCGGAACAGGTCGCGATCATCGGCATCGACAACGATCCGCTCACGCGCACGCTGACGCGCATTCCGTTGTCGTCGGTGATCCAGGGCACCGAGGAAATGGGCCGCACCGCCGCGCACCTGCTGCACCGGATGCTGCGCGGCGCCAGGTTTCCCGGGCAGCGCATCCTCGTGCCGCCGGTCGGCATCAACGTGCTCGAGTCGACGCGCCACCAGCCGCTCGCAAGCCCGCACGTGATGCGCGCGCGGCATTTCATCCGGCAGTACGCATGCCAGGGGATCAAGACCGAACAGGTCGCCGACTATGTCGGCGTGTCGCGCTCGCTGCTCGAAGAGCACTTCCGGCGCGAACTGCAGCGCACCGTGCACCAGGAAATCCTGCGTCACAAGCTCGAGGCCGCGCAGGCGCTGCTCGCGGGCCGCAATGCGTCGAGCGCGGAAGTCGCGATCCGTTGCGGCTTCACGTCGTTGCAATACATGTACGCGGTGTTCCGCCGCGAACTCGGCTGCACCCCGCGCGAATACCAGGAACGCGCGGCGGCGGCTCACTGAATTCACCGCCCACGAGCGAACCCACTCATGCATATCGATACCGACTCTTCCCGCCCGTCAGCCGATGTCGGCCGCATTCCGTCCGAGCCGTGGGGGGCGCTGCCCGGCGGCGATCCGGTGCGGCGCTACACGCTGCGCAACGCGCACGGCATGCGCGTCGTCATCAGCGATCTCGGCGCGACCGTCGTGTCGTGGCTCGCCCCCGACCGCACCGGGCGCTTCGCCGATATCGTGCTGGCGCACGACACGCCGGCCGAGTACCTCGAATCGGGTGCGTACCTTGGCGCGACGGTCGGCCGCTGGGCGAACCGGATCGCGAATGCGCGCTTCACGCTCGACGGCATCGACTACACGCTTGACCGCAACGAGAACGGCAACCTGCTGCACGGCGGCGCGAGCGGCTTTCACCGTGCGCGCTGGGACGTGGTCGACGACCGTGGCGGACTGACGCTGCGGCTCGATTCGCCGGAAGGCGATGCGGGCTTCCCCGGCAACGTGAGCGTGCAGGTGCGCTACATGCTCGACGACGACGGCACGCTGACGATCGACTATGCAGGCGTGACCGACGCGCCGACGCCGCTGAACCTGACGAATCACAGCTACTTCAACCTGAGCGGACGCGCGGGCAGCGACGTGCGCGGCCACCTGCTGCAGATCCACGCCGACGCGTTCGTCGAAGTGGACGATGCACTGATCCCGACCGGCACCGCCGACGTGACGGGCAGCGCATTCGATTTCCGGCAGAGCGCGCCGATCGGCGCGCGCCTCGACTGGCCGCATGCGCAGCTCACGCGCGGGCGTGGGTTCGACCACTGCTACGTGCTGCGCGACCATGGGCGCAACGTGCGGCCCGTCGCATCGATCTACGATCCGGAAAGCGGTCGGGAGCTTGTCGTGTCGACGGATCAGCGCGGGTTGCAGCTCTATACGGGCAATTATCTGGATGGCGTGCGCGTGGGCGGCGGCATGCCGTGTGTGCGACATGCGGCACTGTGCGTCGAAGCCGGGTTCTATCCGAACCAGGTCAACATGGACGCGTTACGCGACGAAACCATCCTTCATCCGGGCAACCCCTATCGCCAGACGACCCGGTATCGGGTCGGGGTGCGCGGGTAGCGGACATGCCGGTCGCCAGATAGTAAGCAACGCACGCGTTCTTTGCATCGGCATCGGCGGCTGCGCTACGCTCGATCCGGCCTCGCATCGAGGCTGAAATTTAAGCGCTTAAACCTATGAAGCCCGCGATCGCGCAATCGATCGACCGGGCCCGATACTGGAGGATGACGATGAACAGACGATCGATGTTGCGCTGGAGTGTCTCGACCGCGGCGCTCGCATGCGTCGACCTGGCCGGCGCGCTGCCGGCCGTCGCGCAAGGCGCCGCGCGCGCGGCAGGTGGCATCCCGTTCGCGATGGGCGCCGACGTGTCGACGCTGCCGGAGCTCGAGGCGCACGGCGCGCAGTATTTCGACCGCGGCCGCGCGACCGACTGCCTGAAGATCCTGCACGCGCACGGCGTCGATTCGATCCGCATCAAGGTATGGAACGATCCCGGCAATCCGGCATTCTTCCCGGCCAACCAGAGTGATGCGGCCGGCTACAACAACGCGGCCCATGTCGTCGCACTCGCGAAGCGCGCGGCCGCGCTCGGGATGCGTATCCTGATCGATTTCCACTACAGCGACTGGTGGGCCGACCCCGGCAAGCAATACCCGCCGCATGCGTGGGCCGGCAAGAATCTCGCCGACACGTGCGCGCTGCTGTCGGCCTATACGACCGACGTGCTGCGCCAACTGCAGCGCGCCGGCGTGCGGCCGGAGTGGGTGCAGATCGGCAACGAAATCACGGGCGGCATGCTGTGGCCGCTCGGCCGCTACGACCAGTGGGACAACCTCGCGCAGCTGCTGAAGACGGGCCGCGATGCGGTGAAGGCCCTCGATCCGCGCATCAAGGTGATGCTGCACGTCGACAGCGGCGGCGACAACGCGAAAAGCCGCTGGTGGTTCGACAGCGCGACGCAGCGCGGTGTCATGTTCGACGTGATCGGCCTGTCGTACTACCCTCAATGGCAAGGCTCGCTCGACGACCTGCGCAACAACGCGAACGACCTCGCGGTGCGATACGACAAGGAACTGATCGTCGTCGAAACCGCGTATCCGTGGACCACCAGCGACGGCGACTCGGAACCGAACGCGATGACGAACACCGGCTCGACCGCGTTCCCGCCGTCGCCGGCCGGCCAGGCGCAATTCCTCGCCGCGGTCGTCGATATCGTGAAGGGCGTGCCGGGCAATCGCGGCAAGGGCGTGTTCTGGTGGGAACCGGAATGGATCCCGACGCCGGGTGTCGGCTGGAAGCTCGGCGCCGGCGATCAATGGGACAACAACACGTTGTTCGACTTCCACGGCAACGCGCTGTCGTCTCTCGACGCGTATCGCCAGCGCTGACGCCTTCGCGTCGTCACCGCATCACCGCACCGACGCATCCCGCGTCAGTGCGGTGCATCGAAGCGGCCTCGGGCAGATGCCGTCGCGCCGCCTGCGCCACGCGCACCGCCCCGTTCGCCGTGCGCGTCCCGGGCGAGCAACGCGAATGCGACGAGCGCGAGCACGCAGCACCCCGCGCACGTCGCGCGATAACCGAACAGATCGACGCACGCGCCCGACAGCACGCCCGATGCGATCGAGCCGACGCGCGCGGTGCTGAAGAACATCGCGGTCGCGGTGCCGGGACGCGTCGGCATCAGGTCGCACACGCGCGTCATGCCGAGGCATGACGTAATCGCGACCACGCAAGCGCTCAGCAGTTGTAGCGGCAGGATCATGTCCACCCTCGTCACCGCCGCGAGTCCGATGAAATACGCCGCATGCACGGCCGCACACGCGGTCAGCCAGCGCGCCTTGTCGAGCCGCGTCGACCGGATGCCGAGCCAAAGCATCATCGGGATCTCGAGCAACGCGGCGAGACCCAGCGCGGCCGACACGTTGCCCGGCGATCCGCCGAGCCCGCGCACGATGTACAGCGGCAGCACGATCATCGTCGCGTTCGCCGCGAGCCCCATCAGCGTGAGCGCGACGAGGGTGCGACGCACGCTTGCGCGCGGTGCGACGACGATCTCCGCCGGTGCCACGTCGGGCGGCGGCGCGGCATGGTCCACTGCGCGCACATGAGCCGCCGACCGCCGCACGGGCTCCGGAATCCGCGCGACGATCGCCGCGCATGCGACGAAGCCCACTGAAGCGGCGAGAAAAAGCCCGACGAAACCCGTCTGCGCGAGGATCAGCGCGCCGAGCGCGGGACCGAACACCCATGCAACCGACAGCATCGTGCGCAGCGCCGCCGACGCGAGATCGCGCTGCGCATCGTCGGCGACCGGCAGCACCGCGCGCGCGAACGCGAAGATCTGCGACAACGACACGGCCCCCGCACCGAGCAGGATCGTGCCGGCCGCGATCACCGGCCCGTGCGCGCGCAGCACGCATAGCAGCGCGAAACCGAGCGCGGCCGCCGCGAGCGAAACGACGAGCAACGGCCTGTGCCGGTCGCAGCGATCCGACCAGCGCCCGGCCCACGTGCTCGCGACGACACCGCTCGCCGCGATCAGCGTCATGAAGATGCCCGCGAGAAACGGCGACATCCCCGCCGCCTCCACGCCGAACAGCGACAGGTACGGCGCCGTAAAGGACATCGCGACGCCGAGCATCAGCGCGGCGGCGGACAGCGGCAAGAAATGCGCGATCCCGGCGAGGCGAGCGAAATGCGACCGTAGCGACCGCGGCGACTGCATCGCGTCAGTCCGGCTCGACCCATGCGGCGACGTCGACCGCGCCGAGTTCGGGGCCGCCGAGCACGAAGCGCGCACTGTCCGGCGCCGGCAGCGTGCATGGCGCGTCGCCGTAATTGAGCGCGAACACGAGGCGCCCGCGCCGGCGCAAGCGCACGCCATCCGGCAACGCGCGGACCGGCAGTCCGGCGTCGCGCGCGCAGCGGGCGACGATCGCACGCAACAGCGCGCGGTCGAAGCAGGCGGTTGCCATCATCACCCGGCCGCGCCGCACGAGCGCGGGCACGCCGTCGTCGCAGGCAGCAAGCACGTCGATGCCGGTCGCCGATTCCATATCGACGTGATCGCGCCATTTCAGCGCATGGCCATCGACGCCGTCGAACGCGACGCGCGGCGCGAGCGACGGCCGCAGCGACTCGACCTGGCCGATTCGCACCGGCAGCACGTCGCGCAGCTTGCCGGGTGCGAGGCCCGGCGCGATTGCGAATTCCGCCGTGCGCGAGCCCGTGCGAGGCCCGAACAGCCAGTGCGCGTCTCCGCACGCCGCCTGCTCGACGACACGATCCGGCACAACCGGCAGCGTCGGCGCGACGACGAGTGCATAACGCGACACGTCGGCATCGGCCGCGACGATGTCGACGTCGAGCCCCAGTTCGCGCAACGCGCGATACCAGTCGAACGCGTGCTGCTGATAGTCGAAGTCAACGCCGTGCGGCTGGATCCGGATCATCCAGTCGGCCGCGTAATCGAACAGCAGCGCGACGCGCGCGGGCTCAGGCGTGCCGGTGACGAGCCCGATATCCAGCGCGGCCAGTTCGCGCGCGACGCGCGCCACTTCGCGGCCGCCGGGCGACAACTGATCGTCCGGCGCATTCAGCCCCGAGTGCAGTTGCTCCTGCGCATGCGGATACTGTCGCCAGCGGAAATACGACACGAGTTCCGCGCCATGCGCGAACGCTTCCCACGTCCACAGCCGCACCGCGCCGGCATGCGGCACCGGGTTGTACGGCCCCCAGTTCACGGGCCCCGCCTGTTGCTCCATCACCCACATCCGCCCGTTGCCGACGCCGCGATACAGGTCGTGCGAGAACGCCGACACATCCGGGTGGCCAGTACGCGCCCAGCGTCGCTTGTCCGCTTCGTCGAGCGGCAGCACTTCGGTACGCGGCACCGGATAGCTGTCCCACGCGGCGACGTCGAGGCCGCCACGCGCGAACGCATGGTGATCGAACTCGGTAAAAAAGCCCATGAAGTTGTGCAGCACGTCGCGGCCGGGCGCGTGCGGACGGATCGCATCGACCTGCACGGCGTGGAACCGCGCGACCTCGTCCGACTGATAGCGGCGGAAGTCGAGCAGATGCGCGGGATTCGCATCGGTCGGCGTATGGCGCGGCAGTTCGATCTCGTCGAAACCGCGATACTCCATGCTCCAGAATACGTTGCCCCACGCGCGGTTCAGCGCGCCGATGTCGCCGTAGCGCGCCGCGAGCCACGCGCGAAAGCCTTCGAGCGCCGCGCGCGTATAGCTCGGCAGCGTGTTGTGACAGCCGAGCTCGTTGTCGGTCTGCCATGCGATGACCGCCGGATGCGCACCGTAGCGTCGCGCCATCGCGTCCGCGATGCGCACGCAGTGCTCGCGATACACGGGGCTCGCGATGTCGTAATGGCGGCGCGAACCGAACTGCCACACCGCGCCGTCCGCGCCGACGGGCAGGATCTCCGGATGGCGATCGACGAGCCACTTCGGCGGCGCGGCGGTCGGCGTGCCGAGCACGATCTTCAACTGCTGGCTGGCGAGCGTGTCGATCGCTTCGTCGAGCCACGCCCAGTCGTAGCGGCCCGGCTCCGGCTCCATCCGGCTCCACGCGAATTCGGCGATCCGCACGCGGGTCAGGCCCAGTTCGGCCATCCGTCGCGCATCGCGGGCCCATTGTTCGCGCGGCCAGTGTTCGGGGTAATAGCAAACGCCGAGGTGCATCGTGGGTTCCTTGCAGAAGAAAATGGATGTGACGGATCAGCCTTTCGTCGCGCCGAACGTGAGCCCCGCGACGAAGTGCTTCTGCATCGCGAAGAACATCAGCACCGACGGCAGCGCGGCGAGCACCGAGCCGGCCGACACGATGTTCCAGGCGGTCGTCCACTGCCCCTTGAGCGCGGCGACGCCGACCGTGATCGGCGCCGCGTCGTCGCCTTGCGTGAGGCACAGCGCCCAGAAGTAGTCGTTCCACACGAACGTGAACACGAGGATCGCGAGGGCGGCGAGCGCCGGCCGCACGAGCGGCAGCACGACGCGCCAGTAGATCGCCCACTCGGACGCGCCTTCGACGCGCGCGGCCTCGATCAGCTCGAACGGCAGCTCGCGGATGAAGTTGCGCAGGAACAGCGTGCAGAAGCCGGTCTGGAACGCGGTATGGAACAGCACGAGCGCCCACACGGTGTTGTAGAGGCCGACGCCGAGCATGATCTGCCGCACCGGGATCATCAGGATCTGGATCGGCACGAAGTTGCCGGCGACGAACAGCCCGAGCAGCACGAGATTGCCGCGGAACCGGTAGTTCGCGAGCGCGTGCCCCGCGAGCGACGCGAGCAGGATCGATGCGGCAACGGACGGCACCGTGATCAGGATGCTGTTCGAGAAGTAATGCAACATCGGCGTCTGCGTGAGCGCGGTGCCGTAGTTGTCGAGCAGCGCGAACTGCTTCGGCCAGTCCCAGTAGTGACCGGCCATGATCTCGTCGGTCGAGCGGACCGACGTGACGAGCACCGCGAGCAGCGGCACGAGCCACAGCGCGAGCGCGCACGGCAGCGACAACCGGTACAGCCAGCGGGCGGGACGTCCCCAGCGGGACACGGGCATCGGATACATTTTCGTGATCCTTATGATTCGACGCGCACCAGCTTGCGTAGCTGCCACACGATATAGACGAGCATGATCGCGAACAGCACGACCGCGATCGCGGCCGAATAGCCTTCGCGGTAGTACTTGATCGCCTGGTCGACCATGAAGTACGCGAGCACGGTGGAACTGTCGAACGGGCCGCCGCCCGTCATCACGGAGATCAGATCGAAGCTGCGCAGCGCGCCGATCACGGTCAGCACCACCGCCATGAAGGTCGCGGGCCGCAACTGCGGCAGGATCACGTGCCACAGCAGCGTGAAGCCGCGCGCGCCCTCCATGCGCGCCGCCTCGACGATCTCGCCGTTGATGCCCGTGAGCCCGGTCAGGTAGAGGATCATGCAGAACGGAATCTGCGGCCACAGCGCGGCGGCGATCACGCCGAATGTCGCATAGCGCGGATCGCCGAGCACCGGGATCCCGTGCCCGACGATCAGCTTCAGCAGCCCGAACGTCGGGTCGTAGAACCACGAGAACACCAGGCCGACGACGACACCCGGCAACACGAACGGCGCGAAGAACAGCGACTTGACGAGCCGGATCCCGAACACGTTCTGGTTCAGGTACAGCGCGAGCGCAAGGCCGAGCGGCGGAGCGGCGAGGAACAGCACGAGCCACAGCACGTTGTTCTTCAGCGCGACGTAGAACGTATCGGACTGCAGCAGCTCGCGGTAGTTGTCGAGCCCCGCGTACGTCATCGGCGTCATCCCGTCCCAGTGATGGAAGCTCAGCCAGATGCTGCTGACGATCGGATACAGCACGAACACGGTGAAGAGCGCGAAACCCGGCAGCACGAACAGCAGGGCCGCGCGGTTGCGGCGGCGCGCCAGCGACGCACGCGCATGCCGCCGCGGGCCGGCTGCGCGGCGCGCGGTGCTTTCGGACAGGCTGGTTGACATGAGATGACCTTCGACGAGACGGATGTAACTGACGAAACGGACGCGACGGTGGCAACGACGCACCGGGCCGGCGTGGCCGGCCCGGCCGCGCGGCGCGTTACTTCCGGTAGATGCGCTTGCGGGTCTGCTCGAGGCGCTGCAGGATCGCATCGAGCTGCGTCGGGTCGGACAGGAACTGCTGCATCGCCTTCATCCCCTCGTCCGCCATTTCCTTCGTCATGTCGCGGTCGTAGAACTGCGCGATGCCGCCCTGCGTGGTCGCGAGCGTGCGAAAGCCGATCTTCGAGATCGGGTCCTGCGGCTCGGGCGCCTTGTTGTTCGACGGCAGTTGCCCCATCCCCTTCGCGAACTCACCGTTGACCGCCGGTTGCCCCATGAACGCGAGCAGGCGACGCGCATCCGCCTTGTTGCGCGCCTTCGCCGGCACGATCATCACGTTGACCGGGCCGTCCTCGGCAAGCGGCACCGATGCGTCGATCACCGGGAAGCGGAAGAAACTGATCGGGTTGCGCGTCGCGCTCAAGAGGCCCGCCGAATACCAGGTGCCCATCAGCGTCATCGCGGCCTGCCCGTTGACGATCAGCGGGCTCAGCGAATCGACGTCGTAGGACAATGCGTTGTCGATGAAATACTTGTCGTCGATCAGCTTCTTCCATGCCGCGTACACGGCCCGCACGCGCGGATCGGTATAGGCGACGTCGCCGGCCATCAGCTTCTGGTGGAATGCGTAGCCGTTGATCCGCAAGTCGAGGTAGTCGAACCACGCGGCCAGCGTCCACGCATCGCGCGCGGCCACCGCGATCGGCGCGATGCCGGCCGCCTTCAGCTTGCGGCACGCATCCAGAAACTGCGCCCAATCGGCCGGCTCCCCGTGAATGCCGGCCTTCTCGAACAGGTCCTTGCGGTAGAAGAGGCCATACGCGTCATAGCCGAGCGGCAAACTGTAAAGCTTGCCGCCGTAGGTCGACGACTGCTTGACGGCCGCATACGTGTCGTTCCAGCCGTTTTTCTGCCAGTCCGCGCTCAGGTCCTCGATCAACCCGCGCTTCGCGAAATACGCGAGCCGCTCGCCGTTGTTCCAGCTCAGCACGTCGGGCGGATCGGTCGCGAGCCAGCCGGACATCTGCACCTTGTACGCCTCCTCGCCGACGTAGCTGACCTTCAGGTCGACGTCCGGATTCGCCTTGTGGAACTGGTCGAACACGGCTTGCCACGTCGCGCGCTGGTTGCCGCGCGCGGCGACGTTCACCTTGAGCGTGCCCGCGTCGGCCGTCCCCGCGGCGAGCGCGGCAACAGTCGTCAGGGCAAGCAGCAGTCGGCTCGCACGAAGTTTCATCGTTGTCTCCTGGTATTGGTGTGATAGGTGCCGCGTCGCGCGCGGCGGGTCGGCATCGCGCCGCTATGCGAACGCCGCTTCGGCGTGGATGGCCGGCAACGCGATGCCGGCCTCGTCGAACAGGTGACAGCGCGACGGCGGCACGCGGAACGCATGCCGCTCACCGCGCCGCAACGCGGCCTGGCCGGGCAGTTTCGCGAGCAGCGGCACGCCGCCGGGCTGGTCGAGATGCACGTAGGAGGCTTCGCCGAGTTGCTCGACGAGCGCGATGTCGCGGACGATCGTGGGCGAGTCTGCATCGCCCGACGCGGCGACCGTCAGATGCTCGGGACGAATCCCGAGCGTCAGCCGCGCGCCGCTGCCGATGTGGCGCGGCAGCAGGCGATCGCGCAGCGTCAGCGTTTCGCCGGTGCCCTCGAGCCGCAGCCGGCAACCATGCGCATCGGCCGCCTCGACGACCGCCGGCAGGAAGTTCATCCGCGGCGAGCCGATAAAGCCCGCGACGAAACGATTGGCCGGCCGGTGATACAGCTCGAGCGGCGCGCCGGCCTGCGCGATGCTGCCGAAGCGCGCGACGTCGTCGCCCGCGTGCAGCAGCACGATCCGGTCGGCAAGCGTCATCGCCTCGATCTGGTCATGCGTCACATAGACGGAACTCGATTGCGTGAAGCGTGCGTGCAGGCGGGCGATTTCGACGCGCGTCTGGCCGCGCAGCGTCGCGTCGAGATTCGACAGCGGCTCGTCGAACAGGAACACGCGCGGCTCGCGCACGATCGCGCGGCCGATCGCGACGCGCTGCCGCTGGCCGCCGGACAACGCCTTCGGCTTGCGATCGAGCAGCGCATCGAGTTGCAGCACACGCGCGGCCTCGGTCACGCGACGCCGGATCTCGTCCTTCGGCGTGCCGGCGATGCGCAGGCCGAAACCGATGTTGTCGAACACGGTCATGTGCGGAAACAGCGCATAGCTCTGGAACACCATCGCGACACCGCGCTCGGCGGGCGGCGTGTCGTTCATGCGCGCGCCGCCGATCCGCAGCTCGCCTTCGGTCACGTCCTCGAGCCCGGCGATCATCCGCAACAGTGTGGACTTGCCGCAACCCGACGGACCGAGAAACACGCAGAACTCGTGCGACGCGATCTCGAGGTTCACGTCGCGCAGCACCGGCGCATGGTCGCCATAGCGCTTCGAGACGTCCTTCAATGAAATGGCGGTCATCGCGCTCTCCTCTCCTGGTCAGGCGTTTCGGATCGAGAAATTTAATCGCTTAAATTTCGGTGGTGCAGTTCGCCCGGTTCGCCGTACCATGTCGTCTCCTTGATCTGATGTGTCGAGAAATTAGCGTATCGCTTGTCCCTGTGCAACTTGTGGGACGCACTCCCAGAATATGAGCAGACACTCCCTCGTTTCCCTTCTCTCTTGCAGAGTTGCCCGCCCGGCCCGAGGCCGCGCATGGTGACGCTCGCGCAAGTCGCGCGGCGGGCGAACGTCACCGCGGCGACCGTCTCGAACGTGCTGCGCAATCCGCAGAAGGTGAAGCCGGCGACCGTCGAGCGCGTGATGGCGGCGATCCGCGAGCTCGGCTATCGGCCCAACCTGACCGCGCGGGCACTGGCCGAGGGCCGCACGTCCACGCTCGCGTTGATGCTGTCGAACATCACGAACCCGTTCTATCCGGAATTCGTGCTGGCAGCCGAGCGCGAGGCGCGCAAGCGCGGCCATTACCTGCTGGTGTCCAATACCGACGACGATCCGGCGATCACGCGCAACTACCTCGAGCGGATCGCCGGCACGCTTGCCGCCGGCGCGATCGTGATGAACACCGACCTCGCGGAAGCCGAACTCGCCGACATCGCGCGCCACGGCGCGTCAATCGTGCTGTGCATGTGGGAACACGTGCATGCGTCGCGCACGCTGCCGTGCGTCACTGTTGATTTCGCGGCGGCGGGCGCGCTGGCGGCCGCGCATCTGTCCGGGCTGCGGCATCGCGCGTTCGGCGCGCTCGTCGGCAAGGGCTCGGGCGGCCCGCAATCGGTGCGCTTGCGCGGGTTCGCCGACGAACTCGCGGCATGCGGCCATCCGGCGGAGGCACTGACGACGGTGTCGGCTCACGATTCGATCGAAGGCGGCTACGAAGCGGCCGCGGCGCTGCTGCGGGCGAAGCCGGGCCTCACCGCGCTGTTCGCGACCAATGACCTGATGGCGATCGGCGCGATGCAGGCAGCCGCCGATCTCGGGCTGCGCGTGCCGGCCGATCTGTCGGTGGTCGGCATGACCGATATCCAGCTCGCCCACCAGTTCCGCCCCGCGCTGACTACGGTGCGGTTTCCGACGTCGCAGATCGCCGCGCGGGCGATCGCGCTGACGCTCGACATGATCGACGGCGTCGAGCCGGCTGCTGCCGTGCATACGATCGGCGCGCCGGAGCTCGTGGTGCGGGAATCGACGGGGGTGGCGCGGGATTGACGCACTGAGCGCGCCGCGTCGACGTCGCGCTCCGGCCGGCCGTTCACGCATTCGTGCCCGATCCGGTCGGAACGCGTGCCGAATCCCCGCATGCACCATCAGTTGCTTCGACGTCGACGGCGGATCAGCTGCCCCGCGCATAGCCCGGTCGAGCGACGAGCCGCAGCAGCACGCTGAGGGGCGCCGCGCACTGCTTCATCGACCGCCTGCTGCGGATGATCCGTCGGCATGCGCGGTCGACGCGCAACGAGAATCCTGCGCTGTTCCGCACGCTCACGCTGCTGATCTGACGGTGTGCCCGGCAGCGATTCCGTATACCTCCGCGCCGCATTGTTCTATACTGCCCCCCAGTATCCGGAAACCCACAGATCCCATGCCGCATTCCCCCGAAGAGAAGAAACGCGTCCTGACCCGCGTGCGCCGTGTTCGCGGGCAACTGAATGCGCTCGAGCAAGCGCTTGAGGAGGGCGCGGACTGTGCCCCGATACTTCAGCAACTGGCTGCCATTCGCGGCGCGATCAACGGCGTGATGGCCGGCGTGCTCGAAAGCCATTTGCGCGAGGAATTCACCCAGCTCGCGGACGCCCCGCGACCCTCGTCCGGATCGATCGACGATATCGTGACCCTCGTCCGGTCCTACTTGCGCTGACCGGTGCAGGTTCGTCGACATTCGATTCATTCGATGATTCTTTTTTGACAGGATTGCCATGAAATCACGTGCTGCAGTTGCGTTCGAGGCGGGTAAGCCGCTCCAGATCGTCGAAATCGACGTCGAACCGCCCCGCAAGGGCGAAGTGCTCATCAAGATCACCCATACCGGTGTCTGTCATACCGATGCCTTCACGTTGTCGGGCGACGATCCGGAAGGCATCTTTCCGGCCGTGCTGGGCCATGAAGGCGCCGGCATCGTTGTGGAAGTCGGCGAAGGCGTGACGAGCGTGAAACCCGGCGACCACGTCATTCCGCTGTACACCGCCGAATGCGGCGAGTGCCTGTTCTGCAAGAGCGGTAAGACCAATCTGTGCGTGTCGGTGCGCGCCACCCAGGGCAAGGGCGTGATGCCCGACGGCACCACGCGTTTCAGCTACAACGGTCAGCCGATCTATCACTACATGGGCTGCTCGACGTTCAGCGAATACACGGTCGTCGCCGAAGTCTCCCTCGCGAAGATCAACCCGGACGCCAACCCGGAGCAGGTCTGCCTGCTGGGCTGCGGCGTCACGACCGGCCTCGGCGCGGTCAAGAACACCGCGAAGGTGCAGGAAGGCGATACGGTGGCCGTATTCGGTCTCGGCGGCATCGGCCTCGCGGTGATTCAGGGCGCCAAGCTCGCGAAGGCCGGCCGCATCATCGCGATCGACACTAACCCCGGCAAGTTCGACCTTGCGCGCGTGTTCGGCGCAACCGACTGCGTCAATCCGAAGGATCACGAAAAGCCCATCCAGCAAGTTATCGTCGAAATGACCGGCTGGGGCGTCGACCACAGCTTCGAGTGCATCGGCAACGTCAACGTGATGCGCGCCGCGCTTGAATGCGCGCACCGCGGCTGGGGCCAATCCGTCATCATCGGCGTCGCGGGCGCCGGCCAGGAAATCTCCACGCGCCCGTTCCAGCTCGTCACCGGTCGCCGCTGGCTGGGTACGGCATTCGGCGGTGTGAAGGGCCGCTCCGAACTGCCGGGCATGGTCGAGGATGCGATGGCCGGCACGATCCAGTTGGAACCGTTCGTCACGCACACGAAGCCGCTCACCGGCATCAACGAGGCATTCGACTTGATGCACAACGGCGAATCCATCCGGACCGTCGTGCATTTCTGAAATACGTGCAACGAGACCGGCTGCAGCAACCGGTCTTGTTGCGCGATACCGCCGGCAAGCCGCGAGGCTTGCCGGCGCGACGCATTTTCCGAACCATCGCTTATCAGACCGGCAACGGTCGATGTCTCGTCACCCCGTGCCCGGCGCGCAAGGCGCGCTCTGATGCTGCGCCCGACACTTCCTCTAGCGATCCGACGACGCGCGAGCGTCAGTCCTGGCGACCGTCCGCACGCGGCGACAGCAGGAACGGCGTGTGGTAAATCGCCTACGCCACGAACGCGACGATCCGGCACGCGCCCGACGCATCCGGCCAGACCGCGTACGGCACACCCGGCACGAGCAGACGCTTGCGAACAGCGCGCAGGCCAGATAGAACGGCCGCAGGCCAAGCTACAGCAGCGGTGACGTATCGGGCGCCGACGGAGCTCGCATCGGTTCGCTGATTGTCGTGTGCGTCACAGGCAATCGAGGATGACGTCATTCATCCTGGCGCGGTGAGGCGCGAGACGGGAGCGTGCCCGTACGCGGCGCAGTGGCATCGCCCGCGTTCATGCCACGCGTCACTCGCGCGCTTCACGCGTGCGCCAAACTTCCAAATGTGAGCCTGCGTGGTGGCTGCCCTCCCGTCAGCACCGCGCGCGCCGCATCCGCAGCGTGGCCGACGGCGATTCCCCGAACGCGCGCTTGTAGTCGATCGCGAACCGCCCGAGGTGCGCGAAGCCCCATTTCAGCGCGATGTCCGTCACCGATGCGAGCCCCGGTGTCGCGTCGTCGAGCAGTTCGTCGCGCACATGTTGCAGCCGCAACTGGCGCACGAATCCCATCGGCGTGATGCCGTGGCGATTGCGGAATCCGGCGAACAGCGTGCTCGGGCTGACGCCCGCGAGTTCGGCCAGCCGTTCGATCGTCAGCGGCTCGTCGAGATGCGCACGGATGTATTCCTCGACGCGCCGCACATAGAACGGCGCGAGCGGCGCCGGCGCGGGGCGTGTGCCGTTGCGTGCGCTGTTCGGGTGGCCGTACAGCAACACGTTGAGCAGCGTCGATTCGAGTTGCTCGAATGCGAGCGGATGGCGCAGCGGATGCCCGTCCGTCGCGATCGCGTCGGCCAGCATCGGCAGCATTTGCGCGAGACACGCGCCCTGCTGCGACGACAGGCTGAATTCCGGCTCGAACTCCACCGGTACGCGCCGGTCATCGCCGAAATGCCGCTGCGCGTGCCGCTCCATCACCTCGCGCTCGATGCGCAGGATCACTTGCGGGCACGCCTCGCCCCACCGCATCCGGAGCGACAGCGTCGGCGACAGCAGCGACGCGGTGTCGGGCGACGACACGAAGCGTGTCGCGCCGCACTCGATCTCGGCGTCGCCGCGCAGCGGAATCTGCAACAGATAGAAGTGCTCGAGCGGCCCCGGTTCGATCGACACTTCGCCGCCGTAGTCGAGCAGATTCAGCGACAGATTGCCCCAGCGCGCATGATGCATGCGGCCGTGCAGCGCGCGCGAATCGCCGGTCAGCGTAAGCCGATGCGGTTTGAACACGTCCGCTACCCGCGCGCGCACCTCGTCGACGTCATCTGACTGCAGCAGCAGCGTGTCGTGGTTGAAACAGGCAGCGTCACCCAGCCAGCCCGCTCCGCAAAATTGTCCCATCGAAGTTCTCCCGTCGTGCTCCGTTGCACCTGCGCCGTGCACGCGTTCCCGATTCCGGGGAACCCCGTCGCACGATCCGGATAGCGTCCGGAGTATCCGGACAGTCCGCCTCGTTACACTACGCAAGCCCTGCGCACATCACGCAAGAAGTGGACCGTTCGCGCATCGTAGAAAACTGTGCGGAACTTCCGCATCCGCACATACCCGCAGTGCACCGCGTTCCGGCCCCGGCGCGGCGGGCCGATCCGCAGGTTTCCGGAATTCGCGGATACCGGCCGAAGAAAGCGGATAGAAGCGCGCGTTTCGTCCGCCAATACTGGGCCCATGCCAGTCACGAAGAGAACGGAGAGACACATGCAAGGACGACACATCGACATCCCGTCGCCGGACGGCGGGACGTTTCGCGCATACCTGAGCACGCCGGCCGGCGGCACGGGGCCGGGCATCGTGCTGTGTCACGAGATCTTCGGCGCGAACGCGACGATGCGCGACGTGGCCGATTACTACGCCGAAGAAGGCTACACGGTGCTCGTGCCCGACCTGTTCTGGCGCCAGGCGCCCAACATCGAATTCGGTTACGCGGCGGCCGACTTCGAGCGCGCAATGGCGTTGTACCGCGAATACGACGAAAACAAGGGCGTCGAGGACATCGGCGCCGCGCTGGCCGTGCTGACGCAAAGGCCGGAATGCACGGGCCAGGCCGGCGTGCTTGGCTACTGCCTGGGCGGCAAGCTCGCGTATCTCGCCGCGTGCCGGCTGCCGGACGTGGCCGCCGCCGTCAGCTATTACGGCGTGGGGATCGAGCACGCGCTCGACGAAGCCGCCCATCTGCGCGGCCGGCTCGTGCTGCAGATCGCCGCGCAGGACCGCTTCTGCCCGCCCGACGCGCAGCAGCGCATCGCCGCTGCAATGGCCGGCCGCGACGGCGTCGAAGTGTACGTCTACCCGGGTGTCGATCATGCGTTCGCGCGCGTCGGCGGCGATCATTTCGACAAGGCCGCCGCGATCATGGCGCACCAGCGCGCGATCGCCGCGTTCCGCGCGGCGCTCGGCCCGCACTACGATCTGTCCGGCCTGTGGGAAGAACACCTCCGGCACGAGTTCGACACGCGCAATGTCGACGCGACGATGGCCACGATGGTCGCGCAGCCTTACGTGAACCATATTCCGACGCTGACGGGCGGCGTGGGCTACGACGAGCTCAAGCGCTTCTACACGCATCACTTCGTGCATGCGAACCCGCCGGACACGACGATCACGCCGATCTCGCGCACGGTCGGCGCGAGCCAGATCGTCGACGAACTGCTGTTCTGCTTCACGCACACCACCGAGATCGACTGGATGCTGCCCGGCGTCGCGCCGACCGGCAAGCGTGTCGAGATTCCGCTCGTCGCGATCGTCAAGTTCCGCGGCGACAAGCTGTATCACGAACACATCTACTGGGACCAGGCGAGCGTGCTGGTGCAGATCGGCCTGCTCGACGCGGCCGGGCTGCCGGTTGCCGGTGTCGAAACGGCACGCAAGCTGCTCGACGAAACCGTGCCGTCGAACAGGTTGATGCAGCGCTGGCACGACAGCGCGTGACCGACGGATACGCATGCGGCGCGCCCAACGCGCGCCGCCTTCATTCAATCATTCCAGGAGACACACCATGACTGCCCTTGCTGGCAAAGTCGCTATCGTCACCGGCGGCGCCACGCTGATCGGCGCCGCCGTCGCGCAGGACCTCGGCCGCGCCGGCGCGTGCGTCGCGATCCTCGATCTCGATGCGGAAAACGGCGCGCGTGTCGCCGACACGCTCGGCGAACGCGGGATGTTCATCGCGACCGACATCACCGACGACCGCGCGATCGACCGTGCGGTGTCGGCAGTCGCCGAACGCTTCGGCGCGATCGACCTGCTGATCAACCTGGCCTGCAGCTACGTCGACAACGGGATCCAGGCCTCGCGCAACGACTGGCTGGCGGCGATGGACGTCAACGTCGTGTCGGCCGCGATGCTGGTCAAGGCCGTTCATCCGTTCCTGGCGCGGCGCGGCGGCGCGATCGTCAACTTCAGTTCGATCTCCGCGCAATGCGCACAGACCGGCCGCTGGCTCTATCCGACCTCGAAAGCGGCGATGCGGCAGCTCACGCGCAGCATGGCGATGGATCTCGCCGGCGACCGGATTCGCGTCAACTCGGTGTCGCCGGGATGGACGTGGTCGCGCGTGATGGACGAGCTCACGCACGGCGATCGCGCGAAGACCGATCGCGTGGCCGCGCCGTTTCATCTGCTTGGGCGCGTGGGCGATCCGTCCGAAGTCGCGCAGGTCGTCACGTTCCTGTGCAGCGACGCGGCGAGCTTCGTGACGGGCGCCGACTACGCGGTGGACGGCGGCTACTCCGCAATGGGCCCCGAGCAGGCGGTGCCGGCGATTCCGCGGCTGGCCGAATAACCGGCAGCCGCTCCCCCCGCCCATACTTCGCCTCATGCAATTCGTTCTACCAAGGATTTCATCATGAAACGCATCGCTATCGTCGGCGCCGGCCAGGCCGGCCTGCAACTCGCCTTCACGCTGCTCGACCAAGGCTATCACGTCACGCTCGCGACCAACCGCGACGCGGAACGGATCCGCGCCGGCAAGGTCATGTCGAGCCAATGCATGTTCCATACCGCACTGCAGATCGAACGCGATCTCGGCCTGAACACCTGGGAAGAAGCGTGCCCGTCCGTCGAAGGCATCGGCATCGCGGTGCCGCATCCGGACGGCAACGGCCGCAAGGCGATCGACTGGTCGTCGCGGCTGACCCGCTACGCACAATCGGTCGACCAGCGCGTGAAGATGGCCGACTGGCTCGACGCGATCCGGCGCCGCGGCGCGGACGTGCGCATCTGCGATGTCGGCGTGCCGGAACTCGAGGACCTCGCGCGCAGCCACGATCTCGTGCTACTCGCAGCCGGAAAGGGCGAAATCGTGAACCTGCTGGGCCGCGACGACGCACGCAGCGCATTCGAGCGCCCGCAACGCGCGCTTGCGCTCACCTACGTGAAAGGCATGACACCGAGCCAGCCGTATTCGCGCGTGCGCTTCAACCTTCTGCCCGGCATCGGCGAATACTTCGTTTTTCCCGCACTGACGACGACGGGCCCGTGCGAAATCATGGTGTTCGAAGGAATCCCCGGCGGCCCGCTCGACTGCTGGGCCGACGTCAAGACGCCCGAGCAACATCTCGACCGCAGCCTGTCGTTCCTGCAGCAGTATGTGCCGTGGGAATTCGAGCGCTGCCGCGACGTCGAGCTCACCGATCCGAACGGCACGCTGTCCGGCCGCTTCACGCCGACCGTGCGCAAGCCGTTCTTCCGCCTGCCGTCGGGCCGAACCGTATTCGGCATGGCCGATGCGGTGGTCGTCAACGATCCGATCACCGGCCAGGGTTCGAACAATGCGGCGAAATGCGCGAAGGTATACGGCGACGCCATCCTCGCACGCGAAGCCCAGCCGTTCGACGAAGGCTGGATGCACGACACGTTCGAGCGCTACTGGTCCTATGCGCAGCACGTCGTGCGCTGGACCAACTCGCTGCTCACCCCGCCGCCGCCGCACATCCTCGAGTTGCTCGGTGCCGCCGGTCAGTTGCCGTCGCTGGCCGCGACGCTCGTCAATGGCTTCGACGATCCGCGCCAGTTCGCGCCGTGGTGGTTCGAACCGTCGGCCTGTGCGGCGTTGATCCGCGAACACGCCGCACGTTCGGAGTAAGCGACATGGACACCACCGCTACCTGCATTTCGGGCCTCGACCCGCAACGACTGCGCGCTGCGTTCGGGCAGTTTCCGACCGGCGTCACCGTGATCACGACGCGTTCGCCGGACGGGCGCAAGGTCGGCCTCACCGCCAATTCGTTCTCGTCGCTGTCGCTCGACCCGCCGCTCGTGCTGTGGAGCCTGCGCAAGGTCGCGCCGAGCCGCCCGGACTTCGTCGCGGCCACGCACTTCGCGATCAATATCCTCGCGCACGACCAGATCGCGCTGTCGCGCCGTTTCGCGACACCGAGCGCCGACAAGTTCGACGGCGTGCCGCACGTGGAAGCCGATGCGGGCGGCGTACCCTGTCTCGACGGCGCGAGCGCCCGTTTCGTGTGCCGCAACGTGGGCCATTACGAAGGCGGCGACCATCTTCTGTTCATCGGAGAGATCGAACAGTTCGATGCGTTCGGAAAGGCGCCGCTCGTGTTTCATGCGGGCCAGTACCGCGCGATCTCCGCACATCCCGATCTTTCTTGCGCCGTTTGATTAGTTATACAAATAAATATTCAGGAGGTGGTGATGATGAAATTCGGCTCTCGCCTGCTTGCGATCGCAGGTCTCGGGTTAGTCTGCCTGACCGGCCCCGCGCCGGCGCATGCGACCGACCTGCCGTCGGTCAACCTGGGGATGACCAGCTTCCTCGACGGGATGCCGCCGGCCGGCTCCGGCTGGTACGGCACGCAGTATCTCGAGTACTACACCGCCGGACGCGTCAACGACAACGCCGGCAACAAGGTCGGGCTGCCGAAGCAGGACATCGACCTGTTCGCAGGGCTGAGCCAGCTCGTCTACCAGTCGCCGCTGACGTTTGGCGGCATGCATCCGGGGCTCGACGTGATCCTGCCGTGGGTGGCCTCCGTGCATACGAACGATGGAATCGGCAACGTCGCGCTGAATTCGCGTGCCGGGTTCGGCGACCTGCTGGTCGGACCATTCATCCAGTTCGATCCGGTCATAGGCGCGCAGGGGCCGCGCTTCGCGCAGCGGCTGGAGTTCCAGTTCATTGCGCCGACCGGTGCATACGATCCGGCGCGCGCGATCAATCCGGGCAGCCATTTCTGGTCGTTCGATCCGTACTGGGCCGCGACGTTCTGGATCACGCCGAAGTGGACGGTGTCGTGGCGTCTGCACTATTTGTGGAATGCGACCAATCACGAGCCGGCGACTGCGCTCGGGCCGGACGTGACGTCGACACAGGCCGGCCAGGCCGTCCATGCGAACTTTGCGACCGAGTATGAAGTGCGGCCCGGGCTGCGGCTGGGTCTCAACGGCTACTGGCTACGCCAGACCACCGACATGAAGGCGAACGGTCAGGACGTGTCCGGCACGCGGGAAGCCGTGCTGGCGATCGGGCCCGGTGCAATGTATAGCTTCTCGCCCCAGGATCACCTGATGTTCAACGCGTACTTCGAAGTCCTTGCGCGTAACCGGCCGCAGGGTTCACGGATGGTGCTGCGGTACGTGCATCACTTTCAGTAGGCGAAACACCGACGCGTGACGCCGCACCGCGGGTACGTATGACGGATTGCAACGTCTACGACCCCGGCTTCTCTCGCGCATCGCTCATCAGCCGACGCGTCACATGACCGTGGCTGCACCGGCCGAGGCGATCCGCGCGTATCGTTATGGACGAGCCCGACAAAGCCGCGGATGCGGCGAACGAAAGGCGCCGTGGCGGTCCGGCGCGCAACCCGCGCGCAATCTATTTGGCCGCCTGCGCCGCCGGCGTGAAACTGCACTTCGGATCGTCCTTGCCGCGCGCCGAGCAGCACTCGAGCAAGTCGCTCACCGACTTCGCGTTCGCCGCATTCCATTCATACAGGCTCTTGTTGTTGTCGATCGGCATCCAGTGCGTCATCGGATACCGGCTCGCCCGCGCGTTGCTTCCCTTCGGCGGCGGCAGCAAACCGGCCGCGAGCGGCACGTAGATCTTGCAGCTGTTCTGATCGCCGATCCGGTGACAACCGATGCAGGTATTGCCCGGCGTGCTGATCGCGTGCGACGTCCACGACGCGAAGTCGGCGCCGAGATTCACATACTTGCCCCACGGATCGGTCGGCACCTTGCTCCAGACCTGGCCGATCCACGGGCTGTACATGACCGGGCTCGCGTCGTGACACGACACGCAGCGCTTCGTCGCGGTCGCGGCCGGCTTCCACCAGAACTCTGCCGCGGACGGATGGCCGGGCGGCGGCGTCGTCTCGTTCGGCGGCGGCACGCGCGCTGCGTTCATGCCGGCGGTGCCGCCCTGCTCCGCATGAAACCAGCAGGTCTTGCCGTTGCCCGCATGATGCAGCACGATGTCGACTTCGTCGTAATACGGGCTCCGATTCGCGCGGATCTGCTTGCGGCGGCAAAACGCCGAGATCTGCGTGTCGCCGTGCGACAGGTCGAGGATCTTCGAATACGGTGTGCACTGTCCGGACGTCGGCGCGTCGTAGGGCAACAGCGCCGGGCGATCGCACGTCATGTGTGCTGCGTAGCGCACAGGCACGCGGCCGTTGACGGTGATCGGCACATCGGTGCCGTCATTGCAGTCGAACGCGGGAATCTCGCCGATTTCGTCGGTGCACCGCTGCGCATACTCGTGCAGCGACGTATCGCCGTTTGCCGCCGCGAGCGCAACCGGCGCGACCTGTGCGGCCAGCATCGCCGCCAGCGCGACGACGCAGGTTCTCATCGTCATGCCGCCCCCTTCGTGTAGCGTATCGCCACCTTGCGAATGGCCTCGATGTACTTCACGTAACCGGTGCAACGACAGATGTTGCCGCCCACCCAGGTTTCGATCATCGCGTCCAGATCGCGCTCGTGCACCGGCTGCGCGCGCAGATGATCGAGCATCGCGGTCGCGGCCATCAGGAAACCCGACACGCAGTAGCCGCACTGGAACGCGAACGACTCGAGAAAACTCTGCTGCAGCGGCGACAGCGCACCACCTTGCGCGAGCCCCTCGATCGTGTACACGTGCATGTCCGCCATCGCGCTGACCGGGGTCGAGCACGACAGCGTCTTTTCCATCGGCGCACCGGGCGCATTGCGCACGCCGACCGTGCACGCGCGGCACACGCCGATGCCGCAGCACAGCTTGGTGCCCGTCAGGTCCTGCCGCTCGTGCAGGAAGTCGATGAGGTTCATGTCCGCGTCGGACGCGTCCGCTTCGACCGGCTTGCCGTTGATGATCATCCGGACCGGATTGCTCATTGCAGTGCCTCCCGAATCTTTTCCGGCGTCACGGGCGTCACCCGGAACCGCCGCCCCGTCGCCATCGCGAGCGCATTGAGCAGCGCCGGCGCGATCGGACACATCACAGCTTCCGCGATGCCGCGTGCATTCGCGGGGTCGCCGCCGGGCGGCGGTAATGCGATCAGTTCCTGCATGGGAATGTCCGGTAGCCGCGTGACCTCGTAGCGATCCAGATTCCACCGGCCGCCGCCCGGGCCGTCCGGCCCCAGCGGACAGGTTTCGGTCAGCACGTTGCCGATACCCATCGCGACCGCGCCCTGTGACTGCCCTTCCACGAGCTCCGGCGACAACTGCCGGCCGACGCTCACCGCCGTCACCACGCGTTCGACCTTCACGCGCCCGGTCGCCGAATCGACGGACACCGCGACGAGCGTCGCCGACGGCGCATAGGTCGTGCGCCCGTAAAGTGTCGTATCGATCGGCGGCGGCTGCAGCGCGCGCGTCAACGGCGTCAGGTGATACGGATCGAGGCCGACCGCCACGTAGTCGTAGTCGATCTGCGCACTGCCGGACGCGAACGGATAGGTTCCCTTCCAGAAATACCCGGCGTAACTCGCATGCACGGCTGCGGTCGTCTGCAGGCCGAGTTTCCTGATCGTGCCGAGCAGCGTCGCCCACGAAATCGGTGCGAGGCCGTTCGCGGCGAGTGCGCGATCGGTCCAGTGGACGTCCTCCGCACGCACGGGTACGCCCCACCATGCGCGCGCCGCCGGCAGCACGCTCTGCAGAAACAGCACCTGCGCGGCGCCCTTGACCGCGTGGTACTGATGAAATGCGCCGAGACAGGCGCTCGACGAGCCGTAGGTGTAGCACACGTACTTGCTGTCGTCGGGCGGACTGCTCGAACGCTTCAACCCGAGCGCGTTGAACGGTCCGATCTCGCTCATCGCAATCGTTTGCGCGTTTTGCCCGAGAAACTCGGCCGGTGCGAGACCGAGCGTCGTGGCTGCGCCGTTGCCCATGTCGGTGTACGGCGTGACCACGCGCAGGTTGCCGTCGGGCAGGATCTGCACCATGCCGAACATCCCGTCGCCGGAGGTGCCGTACGCTTCGTTCGCCATCGCGAGGCCGACACCGTAGCGCAGGCTGCGCGCGCTACGCTCGGCACGAATCTGCTCACGCTCGAGCCATAACGGATGACGTTCGAGCCGGTCGAGCAACGCGTCCAACTGCAGGTCGAACAGGATCGGCGCGCCCGTAATTGCACGGCCCTTGCCGAGAGCGGGCGCCTTGCCGAGCAGATTGGCGCGCCGGATCTCGAACGGCGACATTCCTAGCCGGCCTGCAGCCTCGTCCATCAGCGTCTCGATCGCCATGAACGCCTGCGGCCCGCCGAAGCCGCGCTGCGAACCGCCGAAGACTTCCCGCGTGTAGGTCGACGCGGCCTGCGCGCGGGCCCGTGGAATCTCGTAGCAGCTCATCGCGCTCAACGCGGCAAGCTGCGCGACGTACGGCGACAGGTTCTTCTTCCCGCCGCCGTTCATCAGGAAATCGCAGGTGATCGCTTCGAGCTTGCCGCGGCGGTCGAACCACAGCGATTCGGAGAACTGCGTCTCGCAGCGTTTCAGGCCAACCTGGAATTGCTCGTAGCGCGACTGCTGCCAACGCAGCGCGCCCTTCGCGAACGGCGCCGCAAGGGCCAGATACAGCGGGAAATAGGACTTGTCGCGTCCGCCGAAACCACCGCCCGGGTAGCACGCGATGACCTGGGCCTCCTTGACCGGGACGTCGCTGCCGTTGAACAGCGTACACGCACCGGTCGCATCGTCATTCGCCGACTGCGTGCCGAGAACCAGGCTGATCTTCGAGGCGGACGCGTCGTACCAGGCGAGTCCCGCTTCGGGCTCCATGAACATCGGATCCATCGCCGGCGTCTCGAACCCGTCGTCGCCCGTCGCCTGAATGCCGATCCACGTGCCGGCGGCCGCATGATGGGCAATCGTCGCATCGATGTTGGCGACCGCCGCCTCACGTTCCTCCAGGTACTTCGCGGTCGGCATGCCGTTGCTGTCGGCCTCGTAGTTGTCGACGTAGTTGAACCGCCGTGCGTCGTCGCGCACGTAGACGGTCACGGGCGAATACGGCACGACCGGTGCGGCCTGGCCGGTGCCGACCGACGCGCCGTAGCGGATCACGCCGCGATTGAAATCGAGCAGCTTCCTCGCGCGACGATAGATATCGAAGTTCTCGAAGATCAACAGCGCGGCCGGTTGCCCGTAGCAGTCGGCCGGATAACCTGCTCGCGCGAGCCAGTAGATGTCCTGGTTCGCGATCGGATCCGGCTTCGGTGCAAGATTGATCCTGCGCGCGCTCAGCAACGCGTTGTCGACAATGGCGATCGGCCGCAGTTCGTGCGGCAGCACGCCGAGATCGTAGCCCTGGTACACCGCGTCGACCCGGTCGCAGCGCAGTGCATAAAGCCAGTTTTCCTGCTGCGGCCAGCCCACGAAGTCGCGGGACTTGAAGTCGCGCGCGTAGATCTTCTGGCCCATCACCTTCGGCACGCCATCGATGCGCCAGCGCGCCTTTCCGGGCACCGGCGCCCAGTTCGGGCCGTCCGCATCGGCCTGCGTCTCGCCTGCGGCGAGTACGAGTGCCGGCAAATGCGTAACCGAAACGGCGACAACGGCGCCGCTGCCGGCGAGCTTCAGAAACGTCCGGCGTGTCACTGGCACACGGATGGCCATGCTGCGTCCCTCGTTCGAATTGTTATGTCGGTCGTCGAGTGCGCGACGTGCGTCGCCATGCCGGCTGCGAGCGGCACGATACGCGTGTGCGTCGATGCACAGGATGTCGGTGAGAAAGCGGTGTTCCGGGCGCGGTTGCGCGCGCCGGCTGTCAGGAATCGGGAGGGCTACGACGCGCGCCGTAGCCCGGTGGCGTCGCGGGTTCGGTCCACGCGGTTGGGCGCCTGCTCGATGAAGCGTCAGGCGGCGTGCATCGCGCTGCGTGTTCGTTCATGATTCCCCCGGCCCTGATCGTGCATGACTGGCCCGTTGCCCGTGTCGTCGGGCAGTCGCTTGGTTTTCAGGCGTTGTGTTCGTTCTTTCCGCGACGCGGGGCGATCGTCCCGTTCGCGGCGTCATTCAAGCCTGATTTTGAATAATCGTAGGAATTCGACTCGACGATTTCAAGGAGATTTTCGGGCACGATGACGCGGATCGGCAGTGGCATCTGTCGATACGTGCCGCGTCATTGGCTGGCGCATGCCACCGCTTGCGGCCCGAGGGCGCTGCGGCCGCGCGGCGACTGCCTGCGCCGGCCGGCAATTCGGTAAACAATCGCTCGAGTTATCGACACGGATGGATTCAGCCGTGCCGATCGGTCCTTTCGGATGGGCTTTCAGTCCGGTCGGCACGCCGCCGCGACTGCGTTCGAGGTGCGTCGTAGGGGGCCACCCTCGCGGGCAGTGGACTACGGCTGTCTCCAGGGTCGACCATGGGTCCGGGTTGCGTTGACGCCGCTATGATCGACCTGTCTCGCGGCGCCGCCCGGGGGGGAGAAGGAGCCTCCCATGAAGACGGCAACCGTGCCGGCCGGCAATGCCCCGGTCGGCACGTACATCCGGTTCGCGCGGCAGTCCCGCGCCGCTGCTTACTGCCCGATACTGGTCAAGGTCGGCAGCAGCACGCGATACACGTGAATCATCGCCGGCCCGAGCAACACGCACATCAGCGCCGGAAAGATGCAGAAGATCAGCGGGAACAGCAGCTTCAGCGCGATCTTCGCGGCGCGCTCCTCTGCGCGCATCCGCCGCCGCGTGCGCAGCATGTCGGACAACACGCGCAGCGATTCGGCGATGCTCGTGCCGAAGCGATCGGCCTGGATCAGCATCGCGCAGAACGATTCGATATCCTCAACGCCCGTCCGCAGTGCCAGATTGCGCAGCGCGGTTTCTTTTGTAAACCCGGAACGCATCTCGAGCAGCAGCAAGTCGAGTTCACCCGCGACCACTTCGCTGCGAAAGCGCAGTTCCTCGCTCACCCTCATCAGCGCCGCGTCGAGCCCGAGCCCTGCTTCGACGCATATGGTCAGCAAGTCGAGCGCATCCGGAAAGTCCTCGAAAATCACCCGCTGACGCGTCGCGATCCGCCGCCTGAGGATCACGTTCGGCACGTAGTAGCCGATTCCGGCGAGCGCGACGAGGATGAACGACAGCAGCATGCGTTGATCCGAAAACCGGGTCGTGGCGAGCGCGAGCAGCGCGGCGCCCGGCAGCGCCAGCGCGAGTACCGTCTTCGCCGCGAAGTAAAGCGCGCCTGCGTTCGGATCACGCCAGCCGGCGTTCATCAGCCGGATCCGCAGCGGTGAATTCTCCCAGCCCTCCTGCGGCACCGACAGCCGGGAAATCGGTTGCGACAGCTCGACGAGCTTCGCGACCCAGCGCGATGTCTGCCCGCCGCCGTCGCCGGCGCCGATGCCTACACTTGCTCCGCTCGCCTGCTGGATCCGGCGCTCCATGTTGCGCGGCGCAAACAGCAGCATCGCGACCAGCACGCCGCCGGTGACGAAGATGAACAAGCCGGCCAGCATCACGGTATGTACTACGCTCAGGTTTTGCATGACAGCCTCGAATCGGTTCGTGAAGCCTGAGACACGCGTCAGACGTGAATCCGGATGATGCGTCGAATCCACAGCATGCCGAATACCATCGACCCCAGCATCACTCCGACCATCTTGATGCCGGCCGGATCCTCCCAGAGCACTGCCAGAAACTCCCGGTTCAACACCGCCATCATGCCCGCCGTGCCGAATGGCAGCAGCCCGAGGATCCAGGCCGACAGCCGCCCTTCCGCCGACAGCACACGGACCTTGTCGAACAGCTTGAAGCGCTCTCGAACCAGCGATGCGATGCTGTCGAGCAGCTCGGCCAGGTTGCCGCCGGTCTCGCGCTGGATCAGCACCGCGATCACGAAGTAGCGCAGGTCATGGGCCGGCACGCGTGTCGCGAGGTTCACCAGCGCATCGTGCAGCGATACGCCGTAATTGATCTCGTCGAACGTGATCCGGAATTCACCGCCCATCGGATCGGGAAACTCCTCGCCGACCATCCCGAGGGCGCTCGTAAAGGAGTGGCCGGAGCGCAGCGCGCGCGCGATCATGTCGCAGACATCCGGCAGTTGGCGCTGGAGCTTGAGCATCCGCCGGTTGCGATGCCGCGTCACGTACATTGCCGGCATGCACGCGATCAGCAGCGCAATCGGCACCGTGGCGATCAGCGGCAACCCAGTGACCAGCAGGACGAGCATCGCCGTCACCGGCAATGCCGCGCTGTACACGACGAGCTTCGCCACCGACCAGTCGAGCCCCGATTGCTGCAGCAGCAAATCCAGCGACTGCACGCGCGGCGTACGCAGCAACAGCCGGTCGAACGGTTTCGATTCGTCGAGCATCCGCTTCTTGAGAATCGAGAGCCGCTCCTGCTGCACGTTGCCGCCGGCCGACATCGCGCGCAGGCGCGACTCGATCCGGCGTGCCGCGGCACCGTGGCGTGAGTTCCACCATTGATAGACGCCTTCGATCGCGAGCACGACCGCGACGAAGGTGAGAATCACAAAACCGTAAAATATCGAGTCCATGAGACCTCCCCGGAATCAGACGACTGCGCGTCGTTACTTCGACTCGTAACGCTGCGCCGGGTCGTACAGTGAATCCGGCAGGTTGATGCCGAACGCCTGCAGCCGCTCGGCGAACTTCGGCCGCACGCCGGTCGCGCAGAAGTGTCCGCGCACCGTCCCGTCGCGATCCATGCCGGTGCGCTTGAACGTGAAGATCTCCTGCATGTTGATGATGTCGCCTTCCATCCCGGTCAGCTCCTGAATGCTGACGATCTTGCGCTTGCCGTCGGTGAGCCGCGTCGCCTGGACCACCACCGAGATCGCCGACGCGATCTGCTGGCGCATCGTCTTCGGCGGCAGCGTCAGGCCGCCGACGCTGATCATGTTCTCGAGCCGCGTGAGCGCGTCGCGTGGCGTGTTCGCGTGGATCGTCGCGAGCGAGCCTTCGTGGCCGGTGTTCATCGCATTGAGCATGTCGAGCGCTTCCGCGCCACGCACTTCGCCGAGAATGATCCGGTCCGGCCGCATCCGCAGCGCGTTGCGCACGAGCGTGCGCTGCGTGATCTCGCCCTTGCCCTCGATGTTCGGCGGCCGCGTTTCGAGCCGCAGCACGTGCGGCTGCTGCAGTTGCAGCTCCGCCGCATCCTCGATCGTCACGATCCGCTCCGATCGCGGGATGAAGCCCGACAGGATGTTGAGCAGCGTCGTCTTGCCGCTGCCGGTCCCCCCCGACACGAGCACGTTCACCTTGGCCTTGGCCAGCGCATCGAGCAGCTCCGCCATCGGCGGCGTGAGGCTCTGGTAACTCACGAGGTCGTCCATCTTCAGGGGGTTGACCGCGAAACGCCGGATGGACATCAGCGGCCCGTCGATCGCCGACGGCGGAATGATCGCGTTCACGCGCGAGCCGTCCGGCAGACGCGCATCGACCATCGGGGTCGATTCGTCGATGCGCCGCCCGACCCGCGACACGATCTTCTCGATCACCTTCATCAGGTGCGCGTCGTCGTAGAACGTCACGTCGGTCAGCTCGAGCTGGCCGGCGCGCTCGACATAGACCTGCCGGTACGTGTTCACGAGGATGTCGGAGATGCCGGGGTCGCGCAGCAGCGCCTCCAGCGGGCCGAACCCGAACATTTCGTCGTACACGTCGATCGCGAGCTGGCGCCGCTCGATATCGTTCGCGGGCATGCGCTCCTCGTCGAGGATGCGCGAGATCAGCGCCGAGATTTCCTGCCGCACCTGTTCCTGCGGCAGCCGCGACAGACGCTCCAGCTCGACCCGCTCAAGAACCGCCACGTGAATTTCACGGCGCAGCTTCTGGTACGCGTCGCGTACCGACGAATGCGTCGCACCTGCCGGTTCGGTGCCCGTCGCCTGGGGCTGCGTCCGGTACAAGGACATCTGTTCGCGCAATGACATGATGGTTTCCCCGAAAGATTCACATGGACTTGAGCTTCGGCGTGGCCTTGCGGCCGAACAGCCGGGACATCAACGGTTCGCTGCTGGACGCGTCGTGCCTGGAGCGCACGCCCCCTTCGACGATCTGCTTCGCACAGGCCTGCAACGCACGCGTAACCGCGGCGCTGCGTGCGACGCGCGAGACCGGATGCCCCAGGTCGAGCGCTTCGCGCACGGTATCGGCGTCGTCGGGTATCGTGCAGCTCGCGTGCAACCCGAGCACTTCCTCGAGCGCGGTGCGGGACCGTTCGCTCGCGCGCGTCGTCCGGTTCACCACCAGCCGCATCTGGTCGGTCGGGTAGCCGAGCGACACGAGAATCTCCAGCAGCCGGCGGCCCGCGCGCACGTGCGGCATCGCGGGCTGCAGCACGAGGTGGACCTGGTCGCTGCGATCCAGCGCGATCATCGACAGCGGATTGACGCTCACGCCGATGTCGAAGATCACGAAGTCGTAGCGCGGCGCCGCGACGCCGAGGATCCATTCGAGCGCATCCTCGCGCATCTCCGCGGCCTTGACCGGGTCGCCCGCGCCCGCCAGCACGTGGAAGGTCGGCGTCACGTGCGCGACGCTCGCGTCGAGAAACGCGCCGTCGAGCCGCTCGATCTGCGCGCACAGCTGCGGCAGCGTCGACGGCGGCGTTTCGTCGCTGACGAGGAATGCGGCATCCGCGAACTGCTGGTTCAGATCGACCAGCAGCACGCGGCGCTTATATCCTTCGGCGATCTCGTACGCGACGTTGCAGGCGGCGAAGCTCGTGCCCGCGCCGCCCTTGCACGACATGAACGACACGAAGCGCGTATCGTCGGCGTCGCGTCGCGTGCTTTGCGCGGCGGCACGCTCGAGCGCACGGGCCAGCGCCGCGTGGTCGATCGGCCACTGCAGCACGTCGCGCGCGCCGGCGCGCATCGCGTCCAGCAGCACGTTCGGCGCCGTATCGGCCGTCACCAGGATGCAGGTCAGGCCCGGGTGCAGCCGGCAGATCCGCTCGAGCGCCGACAGCTCGGCCGCCTCGGTCGTCGCGCCGTCGATCAGCACGATGTCGAATGAATCGAGTCCGTCCGTTCGATGCTCGATCTGCGACGGCCGTCCATGTGCGCGTGTCACGCGATAGTGCCCGCTGTCGGTAACCAAGCGCGCGATCTGCGTGAGCCTGGCGGTATCGTCGGCAGCTACGAGGATATTGATCATGGCCGTGCCTCGTCGGTTCGATTATTGACAGGCGGTGCCGCCCGTGGATGAATTCAGGCTTTCGCGCGACAGCGTCGTGGTGAACGGCGGCATCGTGATCGAGACGCTCGCGAGCGGAATCATCGTCTTGACCGTGACGTTGGTCATGCTGACGGTCACGAACGAGCAGGAGCTCACGTCGCAGCCCGACGGCGTGTAGCTCACCGACACGTTCGCGCTCGACAGCATCGGCATCAGCGACTTCACGCGCTTCACGACGCCGGCGGCGTTCACGTCGCAGACGATCGCCGTGCGTGCGCCGAGCCGGATGGCCTCGGCCGCCGTGTTCCAGTAAAACAGCACGCGCCCGAATTCGAAGACGCCGATCAGCAGCATCATCAGGATCGATGCGATCAGCGCGAATTCGACGATCGTCGCGCCGCGTTGTGCGCGGCGACGCGACGGCAGACAGGAGCGCGGGTTCATGACACTTGCCTCATCACGGTGACGATGTTGCCGAAGGTGATCGACGACAGCCCCGGGTAGGCCGGAATCGGCTGGTACTGATAGCCCTTCACCTTCACCTCGACGACGTTGATGCTGCCGGTCGCCGTGCCGCTTGCCGCGTTGTTGGTCGCATCGTAGGTCGGCAGGTTCGCGAACTGCGGCGGATCGGACGCGTCGGCGCAATCGGTCGAATGCGCGGCGTCGCACACGATCACCATCGATGTCGTGAGCCCCGGCACCAGCTCGGTGCCGGCGGACCCGCAGGTCGTGTTGCCGTAGACGACCAGGCACTGCGCCGCCGCGAGCGGATACGCGCTGTCGGCCGGCAGATAGACCGACAGGTAGCGCGCCGCGTCGCGCGTCGCCTTGGTGAGGGTCTCGTACTGATAGATCGCGCGGCCGAACTCGGCCACACCGGTCGCGAGCACGATCATCGGCATCAGCACGAGCGCGAATTCGACCGCGGCGACACCGCGCATGCGCGACCGGCGAATCGGGAGCCTTTTCATGATCGCGTCTCCACTATTGAACGAGCATCGGCACTTTGAGGCCGACCGAGCTGCCGCTGCCGGGCAAACCGTGCGTCGCGCAAGGCGTGCTGCCGGATGACGCCGAGCCGAGGTATTCGAGATGCGCGACGACCCCGCCGGCGCCCGGGCTGAACGGCAGCGGATCGAGCATCAGCACGCAGTCCCACTGCGTGACGGTCAACTGGTTGCTTGCCCCCTTCAGCGTCGAGCAGTCGCCCTCGGGGGCAAGCGCGACCCGGCGGTCGCCGCCGAACGTCTGATAGTTGCTTGCCGTGGCGGTCCCTTTGGTCGCGATGCCGCTGCCGGTCGGCGGCGTGCCGTCGCCCTGGTAGGACTTGAAGCTTGCGCGATCGAGCACGAACTGCGTGTACGCGTCGCCGACGATGCCCGCGGTCCCCGGCGGCCCGTAGTTGGGGCCGACGTACGCGTAGCCGGTGAAGTCCGGCTGGCCGCTCGAGCCGTTGGCGCCGTTCGTGTAAATGCCGAAGCGGGTATTCCAGGCGCGCAGCGACGCGGCCTTCAGGCCCGTCGAACCCAGGGTGGGCGGCGACGTGATGTTGCAGGTATTGCCGGACAGTTCGCTGGCGATGGTCGGCTCGTTCGTCGAGCCGTCGAGCGCCGCCCAGCCGAAGTTGCCCGGCCCGTACGTCGACGACGAGCCGGAAGGCGACGAGATCCAGTCACCGACCTTGTACGGCGCGGCGGCCGCCGCGCGGCACACGAACACCGGGATCGCACAGGTGGTCTGCCCGGCGCCCACCGTCGCAATCGCGCTCGCCGAGACCTGCGCCGCGTTCGCGACCTGCACACCGGGAATCGTGTTGAGCACCTCGATGAACCAGTGCGCGATGTTGGTCAGCTGCGCCGTGCACTTCACGTACTTGATGTTCGACGGCGTGGCGACTGCCGTCTTCGTCACGAACGAATTGGTCAGCGAATCGCTGAACGTGACGTTCGAATCCGTCTGCATCTGCACCGCGTTCTGCTGAAAGAAGGCGAAATTCGAGTGGCCGGCGGCGATGCCGTCCGCTTCCGCCACCTGCAGGCTGATGGCCGACGTGAGGTCGCGCGCAGCGGACAGCGCGCATGAGTCGGCGCTGTTCTGAAGTTCGCTGCGCGTGACGTACAGCTTGCCGAGGTCCAGCGCGAGACCGACGAACCCGATCATCACCGCCAGCGCGAGGCCGACGATGATCGCGACGGCGCCTTGCTGGCGATGCAAGCCTCGACGCGTGAGTTTCGGATGACGAGCTGCGCTGGACATGGCGTTCTCCCTGAGCGTGCCTGTGCTATTGCCCCGACGCCTTGCCGATGCCGATCACGAATGCATTGGCTTTCGGCTCGGGCTGCTTGAACGACTTGTCGTAGTTGTCGAGCGCGGACGCGGCGGCGCTGCCGTCGACCCCCGGGCGCGAGGCCGTGTGTTCGGCGGCATGCGGATCGATGATCTGGGCTTGCGTGACGGCGCGGACCGAGTCGCCGAAGCGACTGTCCCACACCGGCGTCGACGACATGCAGCCGGCAAGCGCGAACGCGAGCGGGACGGCGAGCGCCGCACGGCGCACGAATACGAGGTAGGCGGATTTCATGAGCTTCCCCTTGGATGGCTTCAACGATCGGTGGACGCGGGTTCCGCATTCGCCCGCGCGATCTGCGCGTGGGCGGCGGCCGGCAGACTGTTCTTCGGACGCGGCGCGGGTTTGGCCGGCGTGTCGGAGCCAGCCGCCGCGAGACGCGCGGCAGCGGCTTCGATGCGCGCGATCCGTGCCGCGCTGGCCTCATCGGCCTGCGGTTGCGGCTGCGGTTGCGGCTGCGCCGGCTCGGCGTTCACCGCCCCTGCCGCCCCTGGCGCTGCAGCCGCCGGCTTCTCAGCCTCCGCCGGCACCGTCGCCGGTGCGTCGGCGGGCTGCGGCGCACGCGGTGCGGGCAGCGCGGCAGCCGGTGCAGACGATTGCGGCGCGGGAGCAGGCGCCGGCGTCTGCGGTGCATCCATCGCGCCATTCGCCGGTTGCGCGCCCGCCTTGCGGACACCCTTGCGCCCTTCCATGTTGCCGGTCGCATACACGTCGGCTTCGTTGGGCTTCGAGAAGCTGTCGGTCGGCAGCGGCACGTCGGCAGTCTGCAGCGGCCTCACGAGGTGCGGCGTGATCACGAAGATCAGCTCGGTGCGGTCCTGCTGGAACGACGTGCTGCGGAACAGCGCGCCGAGCACCGGCACCTCGCCGACACCGGGAATCGCCTTCAGCGCGCCGCTCGCGTTGTCCTTGATCAGCCCGCCGATCGCGAACGATTCGCCGTCGCCCATCTGGACCGTCGTCGATGCACGCCGTGTCGTAATCAGCGGCAGGATCGACGTCCCGCCGATGTTGCTCGCGGTCAGCGTGACGCCCGTCTGCGACAGTTCCGACACTTCTGGCGCGACCTTCAGGCTGATCCGGCCGTTGCCGAGCACCGTCGGCGTGAACTTCAGCGCGACGCCGAACTCCTCTTCCTGCAGCGTGATCGTCGACACGCCCGACCCACTGCTCTGCGGCACCGGGATGAAGATCTTGCCGCCGGCAAGGAATGTCGCCTCCTGGCCGCTGATCGTCACGAGGTTCGGCTCCGCGAGGATCTTGACGAGGTTGTCGGTGTTCTGCGCATCGGCCGCGATGCTGAACGGCTTGTTGTTCGCCTTGTTGAAGACTGCGCCGCTCGCGACACCCGCGAGCAGGTTGCTGACGAGCGCGCCGCTCCACGAGCCGAATCCGCCCTGGATGTTGAATGCGCTGCCCATCTGGTTGATCAGCGTCTTCGACACTTCGGCGACCTTCACCTCGAGCATCACCTGCTGCGGCGACGTGACGGCCAGCATGTTCAGCACGCCGGCGCCCTTGCCGCCGCCGTCACCGGCGCTGTCGCCGTACGCATGAGCAATCTGCACCGCCTGCTGCGCGGCCAGCGAGTTCGACACGGTACCGGCCAGCACGATCGTGCCGGCGGCGGTCGATACGTGAATGTCGCGCTCGTTCGGCATCAGTTGCATCAGCGACGCTTGCAGGCCGCCGGCGTCCGCGCCGACCGCCACGTCGATCACGCGGCATGCACCGCTGCGACCCTGCACGATCATGTTGGTCGTGCCGACCGACAGCCCGAGGATGTACAGCGTCTGCGGCGACACCATCGTCGCCTGCGCGACGGCCGGGTTGCCGATGGTCCGGTTGCGGACCGGCTCCGGCATCGGCACCAGCAGCGACTTGCCGAGCGGCACGCTGACGCTGGTCGACTCGCTCACCGCGCCCACGCAATTCGGTCCGCGCAGCGGGCCGGCCGATGCGGCAGGCGCGGCGGCAGGCGCCGGCGCCATGCTGATCGTCATCTGCATCGGCCCCTTGGCGACGGCAGCCGGCGCGCTCGCGCCGCCCTTCACCAGCGCAGCCGATTCAGCGCCTTCCTGGGCCAGCGCGCTGTACACCGTCAGCCACCCCGTACACAGGATCGCGGCCATCATCGTGCCCCGTGCGATGCGCGTGTGCACCGGGCCGGTACCTGAATGTTGCGGATTGATCTTCATTTCGTCTGATCCCCCGAGTGACCGGCGAGCGGCCGGTTGTCTGCTTCCAAGGCCGCCGTGCCCTGACGGCGGCCGATCTGGTTAATCTGTTTATCTGGATGTGTGTTCTTCGGCTTCAGAAGCATTCGACGCTGCCCCGTACCCCGGTCAGCACACCTACGCAATCGTGCCGTGCGTCCGGTGCCGCGTGCGACGCAACGTGCACGCGCACGGTCCGTACGCGTTCGTGTACCGGTGCGGGCGGCGCGTCGGGTACCGGCGCCTTGCCGAGCAGCGTCAGCTTGGTCGCGCCATCGGTAGCCAGCGTCTTCTGGTCGACCTGGTTGCGCAGCACGAGCGACAGCGTGCCGACGCTGCGCGCGAGGTCGAGGCGTTCGGCCTGATCGGGCGTGACTTCGAGCGTCACCGCGTTGACGACCTTCGGTGCGGTGTCGTCCCGGCTGACCTGCTGCGCGACGGCCAGCACCAGGATGTGCTCGAGCACGATCTTGGAGATACTCTGCCCGTCGGTCTTGCCCTGCTGTTCCTGCGTGTTGACGATCACGTCGACGTAGTTGCCCGGCAGCGCGAAGCCCGCGACGCCCACCACGTCGTTCACCCGCACGGTGATCGCACGGCTGCCGTCGGCGATCACGGCGGACAGCCCGCCCTTCGTGCCGACCGGCGCGAGTTTCGACTCGATCACCGGTTCGCCGCGCGCGAGGCTCGTGCGCACGACGCGCCCTTCGAGTTCCTTCGTGTCGGTGAACGCGCCGGTCGGCACGCTGCCCGACGGCCAGCTCACCATGCGGACCTGGTTCGGCCCGAGCGGCTCGCCCAGGTTCAGGTCGGTGGTCGCCACCGCGACCGACGTCACTGAGCTGTTGGACGTATTCATCAACCAGCGGGACGCGAACACGACCGCGGCAAGGCCCGCGACCATCGCGACGATCAGCATCATGAGCGCTCGACTGTTTTTCATGGCAATGCTCCTCAACGAATCGTGAAAGAAACGGCTCAACCGGTTATGTACGTGTGACCGCCGTGCTCGGCAGGCGGCAGATATCCGCCGTCGCGCTCGGGCGCGGTGCCGAAATAACTGGCCCATGCGTCGTGCAGCGCGTCGTGCGTCACCTCGAGCGGATCGCCGCGATACCGCGCGCCGGCGGCGACGAGGCGCAGCAGATCCATCGGGAAGCATGCGAGATATGCCTTGCCGGTCGGCAGGTGCAGCCGGTGCAGCAGATAGTCGAAGGCGTCCTGCGTCGACACCAGTCCGAGCGACTCGCATGCGGCGTCGAACACCGCGCGGTAGTGGTCGATCGACAGCGCGCCGACGTGAAGCTTGGAACCGAGCCGGCGCAGGAATGCGTCGTCGGCGAACTGTTCCGGCGCCAGGTTGCTCGAGAACACCGGCCAGACATCGAACGGCAGCACGAATCGATTGCCGGATTCGAGCGTCAGGAAATCGACGCCGCGATCGAGCGGTCGCAGCCAGCGGTTGAGCAGGTCGCGCGGCTCGACACGCTGGCGGCCGAGATCGTCGATGATGTACATGCCCATGTTCGCCTTCATGTGCGGCGGCGCCTGGTAGAAGCCCGCCGCGTCATCGCGGCGCAGGTCGAGTTCGTCAAGCGTCAGCTCGCCGCCGGACATCACGACCGGCCGCTCGCACAGACGCCAGCGGCGATCGACCGACTGGCCCTCCGTTTGCGACGGCGCGTCGACATGCACGAGCGGATCGTAGATCTGGATCACTTCCCCGGCCGCATGGATCGCATACGGCACCGGTACGTGGCCACCCATCAACGCGCCGAGCCGCTCGGCGAGGAAGGTCTTGCCGCTGCCGGCGGGGCCGTAGATCAGCAGCGGACGGCCGGAGTTCAGCGCGGCGGCCGCCGAGTCGAGTACCGACGTGTCCATCACGATGCCTTCGAATACGGCCCACACGTCGTTCTGAGCCACGTGCAGCTTGCGCACCGAATGGGTGGACACGCAGTCGAGATACGCGTCGAGCGTCACCGGCGCGGGCCCGCTGTAAGTGCTGCGCGCACACTCTTCGAGTGCGGCCACGCGGCCCGCGTCGGTCAGGCGGAACGTCACGTCGAGATCCGTCTTGCCGCGATGGGTAAGTTCGACCAGATGCTCGCGCACCAGGAACGCGAAGACGTCGTCGAGCACCGCGAGCGGCAGGCAGTGGCGCTCGATCAGGTCGCCGTAGGACGGACGGCCGAGCACCAGCGTCGACTTCAGAACGAGCCCTGCGACGAACGCCTGGCTCAGTCCGGTTTCCTCGAGCGAGCGCGGCGCGGCAGGCAACTGCGTGCGCGGCTTCGCATGCGCCTCCCGCAACGGCGACGGGAGCGGCAGGTGTGCAACCTGCGCGTCGCGCTTCGGTTCGGTGGGGATCGTGTTCATGTGCGTTTCATCCTCGTTGCGGGTTCGTCGCGCTAGACGCACGAAGCGAACAGCGTGCCCAGCGTGCCGGCGGCAATTGCCACGCCATACGGCAACGCGCCGACCGACGCAACTTCGATGGGGCCGTCGGTTGCCCCTGCATACGCGCGGATCGAGCGATGCGCGATGAGCGCCCGGACGTTCGCGCACATCTGGCGCATGCGCCCGCGCAGCAGCACCAAGCCGATCGCGCCGATCCCGCCGGCCAGAAACGTGGCCAGCACGATGTAGAACGCCATCTGTGCGCCGACCCATGCGCCGATCGCCAGCATCAGCTTCACGTCGCCTGCAGCCATCCCGCGCATCAGATAGAACGGCAGCAGCATGCCGAAGCCTGTCGCCGCGCCGGCAAGCCAGGCAAGTGCGCCCGCCTGGACTCCGTGCAGCGCGCACTGGGCGATCAGCGCGCCGGCCAGCCCGATCGCGACGAGCCGGTTCGGGATGCGTCGGCTCGTGATGTCCGTGCTGGCCGCGACGACGACGAGCACCGTCACGCACAACGGGACCGGGTAAGGCAGTGCGGCAGGCAACATGGCGAACCTCGATTGGCTGTAATGGTCGGGATCACTGACCCAGTGCGGTATTGACCGCCGCGGTCACGATCGCCGCGATCATGTTGTACGCGTCTTGAACCGAACCTTTCAGGGTAACCACGCTTCCCAGCACGATGGTGGCGAACACTGCCGCGATCAGCGCGTACTCGATCGACGTCACTCCCTGCTCGTCGCCGATCCATCGCGATATCGCTACCGCACTTCCGCTGGTCCGCATGACAGCCTCCGATTCAGTTGATCGAGAGAGCGGGGAGACTCGCGCAGTGCACCGGCCGAGTCATCCGCCGTTCGCTCCGTTCGACATCTGTTGGTTGAGTGTCCGGCCCTGCACGAGTGACGGGATGGCGACGAACGGGCCGGACCCGCCGTTCGCCGCCCCGCCATTCAGATCGCCGCGTTGAGATCGTCTGCAATCGTGTTGAAGACGGTCTTGAGGTCGTTTCCGACCAACGTCAGCGCTGCAACGAGGCCGACTGCAATAAGTGCGGCAATCAGGCCGTATTCGATGGCCGTCACGCCTTGTTCGTCTTGAACGAAACCGCGGATCTTCTTGATGAACGTGGACATGGCTAATCTCCTTTTGCACTACTATTGAAATCCCGTTGTCGGGGATCGACGCGGGGAGCGGGTACTACGTGAACAACACAAGGATTCGGATGCTGTGCTCAGCGACGCACACGGCAGGGTACGAGCCTGGCCTGGCGAACGATCGTCGGTGAGCTGATGCGTGCGATATGCATGCGCGCTGCGATCTGGCGAATGGCGCGATCGAGCAGAACGGCGAAATAACCGTCCCGGGCATGAATACGGATTGAACGGATGACGCTAACGCGCCGATGCGACTGCGGGTTTTCTTCGCGGCATGCAAGCCGCGATGTGCTCTGGTCTTTCATTTTTATTCCCCAAATGCTGTCATGTGATTCTTTTTGCGCGGACGATGCCGTCGCCTATTCGCCCGGTCGACGTTTCCGGCGGTTTCCAAGGTCTGGGCTGCGTATTCCCCGACGCGCCCTCGATCCGTTGATTTCCGCAGGTGATTTAGTCCGGTCTTGTCAGCCTGTTGCTTCAACCGGTCGTTCATCACGTCGTCGACTGTCGTGCGGACCTTATCGCAAAGAGCAGGCCAGCCGGAGGGAAAACGAGGCGCAGCAAGGGTTTCGTCGATTCATCCATCGAGCGGGTTTCGGCGCGCTGCACAAAATGTTTCAGATTTGATATACGCGTGCAGGCCGGCGCCGCGTGCCGGCAGGGCGCCGCCGTGCTGTGCAAGGGCCCCAAAAAATTTTCTCGGGATTTTCCCGAATCCGGGTCGCCCGTCGCCCGACGCGCATTCCACACACCGCCGAACCGGTAAAAAACACGAAATGTTTCATGCGAGAAACATCTTTTGCGCCGGTACGGATTTATCAGACGTCAAAACCCGCATTTCAGCCATGTCGCGGTCGAATAGCCATTTCGCGATTTAGCCCGCGGTTTGCGTCACGCGATTTTTTCTCCAACAATGCACTCACCGGACAGCGCCATCGAACGCGATTCGATCCGGACACACGACAACACAAAAAGGCTGCGCAAGACCAGGCAGCCTTCACCGCAAACGGGGCATCATGTACACAGCCAATCGTGGAGTGCGCTATCGCGCCAAACGCTGTGCTCAATGGCTGACAGCTGACCGGATCGTTCCATACAGCTGCGTCATGCTGCTGCTGTGCGTCGCTTTTCTGATCACCTGGGGCATCGTTACGGACAACTTCACGTCACAGACGACTGCGCGACCGGGTGTCGACTTATCCGTCTTCTGGACCGCGTCGCAGCTCGTGCTGCAAGGCCATGCCGCAGCGACCTATGATCCGGTCTTCTTCTCCCATGCCGAGGTAGCGCGGTTCGGTTCCTATATCGGTCACCAATCGCTGCCCTGGCTCTATCCGCCGACGATGCTGCTGTTCATCGCGCCGGTTGCCCTCGTGCCTTTCCTGCCCGCGTATTTCCTCTTTTTTGCGGGCAGCCTTTTATGCTATGCGTATGCCGTCCTGCGTCTGTCGGGCCTGCGTGCGCACCTGCCCGTTCCGCGCGCCGCCGCGCTCGCCGTGCTCGCCTATTCGGGCGTGTTCGCGTGCGTCCTGTACGGGCAGAACAGCATTCTGACCGCCGGCATCGCCGCACTCGCTCTGCATTTCCTCGGCCGACGCCCGGTCGTCGCCGGCATGCTGATCGGGTTGCTCGCCATCAAGCCGCAGATGGCGCTGGTGTTTCCGTTCGTGCTGATCGCGACGCGCTCGTGGCGAACCTTCATGTCGGCAGCGATCACGACCACGCTGTTCGCGGTGGCCGGCATTGCGCTGACCGGCACGGGCTCACTGACCGGCCTGGCCCATGCGATGTCGATCGTGCGCGGCATGCATTTCACGCTGCCTGCCTACTGGTTCGTTTCGCCGACGCCATTCGCGGCGCTGCGCCTCGCGGGTGCATCGATTCCGGCCTCGCTCGCCGCGCAAGCCGCCGTGGGGCTGCTCGCAATCGCCGCCGCCGTTCAAGTCTGGCGTCGCACGGACGACATGCGGCTGCGCGGCGCGGCGTTGGCGGTCGCCACGCTGTTGTCGACGCCCTATCTGTGGCATTACGAGCTGGCCTGGCTCGGCATCGCGGTCTTCTGCCTGATCGCCCACGGTCTCGACGAAGGCTGGCTGCCGGGAGATCAGATCGTGATCGTGCTCGCGTGGCTGCTGCCGATATTCGAGGTGTTCAACCGTATCACGAGACTGCCGCAGATCGGCCCGGTCGTGCTGCTCGCCGTCCTGTTCGTCGTCGTGCGTCGCTCGACCCTCGCGTCGCGGAATGCGCAATGAAATCGCCGCTCTCCCTTCTGCATGTCGATTCACCCATCGACGCCCATCCGGAACTGCCGATCGCCGGCCCGCGACGGTTCCCGCATTGGCTCAATCGTGATCGGGTGCGCCTCTATGCGGCAGCGGTACTGTTCACCGAGTTGCTGTTCATCTGCGTCTATCTCGCACGCGTGCATGGGTCGCATACGTCCGTGCCCGAACCGCTCGCGCAGGATCTCGCGCCGATCTGGAGCGCCGCAAGGCTCGCCGCGCTCGGCCATGCGGTGGACGCATGGCAGTTCTCCTCGCTCTTCTCGATCGAGAAGCTCGCGATCCCGATGATGAACGCCGCGGACGGCTCGCTGCCGTGGCTTTATCCGCCGACCATGCTGCTGTTGGTGCTGCCGCTCGGCTGGATGCCGTACCTGCTCGCGCTGGTGCTGTGGATCGGTGTTACCTACACGCTGTTCGCGGTGACGATCCGCGCAACCGTGCAGCGCGATGCCGCGTTGCTCTGCGCGCTCGCGTTCCCCGGCGCGTTCCTCACGGTGATCGTCGGGCAGACGAGCCTGCTTACCGCGACACTCGCGGGCTTGGGACTGTTGACGCTGAATCGCCGCCCCGTTATCGCCGGCATCTGCTTCGGTTTGCTGACGATGAAGCCGCAGATGGCGGTCCTGTTCCCGCTCGCGCTGCTTTGCGCCGGACAATGGCGCGCACTGGCCGCATGGGCCGCGACGATCGCCGTTGGCGTCGTACTGACGACGCTTGCGTTCGGGATCGAGTCGTGGATCGCATTCATGCACGGCATCAACGACGCGTATCAGACGGTCAACGCGGGCCACGTCAAGCTCGCGCGCATGCCGACCGTGTTCGCGCTCGCCACCCTCGCCGGCTGGCCCGCCTCTGTCGCGCGTGGCCTGCAACTGCTGTCGGCCGCGGCCGCCGCGATCGCCGTCGTGTACGCGTGGCGCGGCGCGTGCTCGTACGCGCTGCGCGCCGCCACGCTCGCCTGCGCATGCCTGATCGTCAGCCCGTACCTGTATGACTACGACCTGACCTGGTACGGGCTCGTGATCGCGTGGTATGCGCGCTATGCGTGGACGCACGGCTGGCGACGCTTCGATCGCGAATGGCTGATGCTGATGTGGGCGACGCCGCTCGCCGGCCTCGCGATCGTCACGCATCTGTCGTTCCAGTTCATGCCGCTCGTCACGCTGGCGTCGCTGGCGCTGCTCGTCAGCCGGATTGCACAAGAACGACACGACGTGCCGTCGATGCCCGACACACACGACAACTCGACCGAGACCGGCTTCCCGCATCCGGTCCGCTCACACCACCGCCCGGCGCACGGACTGCGCCGCGCCGGCCGCCCCGCCTTCGGTGCCGGCCGCTGACACGCACGCCTTACGAGGGAACTCATCATGCGCGAACCACTCTACACACCGCTCGTCTCGCTGGTCGTACCGTTCTACAACGAAGGCGAAGCCGTCGAACGCTTCTTCGACGTCGTGATTCCGCTGATGGCTGGTCTCGATGCGATCCGCTTCGAGATCGTCTGCGTGAACGACGGTAGCCGCGACGACACGCTCGAACGCCTGATCCGGGTCAGCATGACCGACCGCCGCGTGCGCGTCATCGATCTCACCCGCAACTTCGGCAAGGAAGCGGCGCTGACGGCCGGCCTCGACGAAGCGGGCGGCGACGCGGTGATTCCGCTCGACGCTGACCTGCAGGATCCGCCGACCCTGATTCCGGTGATGCTCGAGCACTGGCGCAACGGTGCGGAAGTCGTCGCCGCGAAGCGCAGCAACCGCGCATGCGATTCGTTCTCGAAGCGTACCGCCGCCGCGATCTACTACCGCGTGCACAACCTGCTGTCGGACGTGAAGCTGCCGGAGAACGTCGGCGACTTCCGGCTGATGGACCGCAAGGTCGTGAACGCGCTGCGCAGCCTGCCCGAGCGTCATCGCTTCATGAAGGGGCTGTTCGCGTGGGTCGGCTACCAGACCGTGATCATCGAGTATCAGCGCGAAGCGCGCAGCGCCGGGCACTCGAAGTTCTCCGGCTGGAAGCTGTGGAACTTCGCGCTCGAGGGAATCACAAGCTTCAGCACGGTGCCGCTGCGCAGCTGGACCTACATCGGCCTCGGTATCGCCGCGCTCGCATTCCTGTACGGCGCGTTCATCGTGGGCCGCACGCTGCTGTTCGGCAACCCGGTGCTCGGCTATCCGTCGCTGCTGTCGGTGACGCTGTTCATCGGCGGGATCGAGCTCGTCGGCATCGGCGTGGTCGGCGAGTACATCGGACGCATCTACGACGAGTCGAAGCAACGCCCCGTCTATCTGATTCGCCGTCGCTACCAGACGCACGCCAAGGTGATCGAACTGCCGGTCGCGCGCGATGCGCGGCGCCCGAACGCACGCCGCCGCGCGCAGCCGGCCCGCGTGCGGGTGGGTGAACGCTGAAGCGCGGAGGTAGCGATGTTCCAGCTGCTTTATGCCGAGCGCGTGCGGCTGGCGCGCTTCGGCCTGTCCGGGCTCGGCTCGACCGCGCTGCACGTGCTGATCGCATCCGCGATGTACGCGCTGTTCGATGCGACTCAGGTGATCGCCAACGCCGTCGCGTTCGTCTGCGCGACGGTCTTCTCGTATCTCGCGAATACGCTGTGGAGCTTCTCGTCGACCGTGCATTCGCGCAACCTGCTGCGCTATCTGACCGCCGCGCTCGCCGGCTTCGCCGAAACGATGCTGCTCGCGCGCACCGCCGAACTGCTCGACGTGCCTCGCGGTTGGGCAATCGTAGCGATCGCGCTGCTGATCCCGCCGACGATGTTCGTGATCCACCGGTTGTGGACGTATCGGTGAAGCGTCGACATCCGGGCGCACGCCATCGACGTCCGTCGGAAGTGGGGTCAAAGCATTCACCGATTGGTCACGCAACCATCGCACCCGAGGCGAGCGACGCCTGTTAGGATGGTGCGTGGCCGGCCAGAATCGGGACGCCGCCGGATCGATGTCGCGCGGCGTGGTGTTCCGTCGGTCAGTCGCTCCCCGTATCGGCCGTGCCGCGGCACGCATTGTGCGCTGCCGCCCGCATTCGCCGTCCATCCAGCGGCCAGGCTCGCCGCATGCTGTCGCGCGAGCTGCCGGCACGAGATCCGTCCATGCCCAGGAAAAAATCCAGCCTCTGGCTGCGGCCATTCGATCTGCTTTCCGCCGCGGCGACTACGCGCCCCAAAAGGAAGACGACCAAACCGGCGCCGTCCACCCAGCGCGCGGCCACCGCCCGAACCACGCGTCACGTGCGCGCGCCGGCGGCGCCCGCGCGGACATCACCATATCAGGCACCCGGCACGTGGCTGCGCTCGTTTCATTCCGCGCGCCCTGCCGCCGGCCGCCTCGTCAACCATCTCGCCTACGCGCTGTACCTGCCCGCCGCTTCGGCGGCGAGTGACGGCATGCCCGTCGTCGTGATGCTGCACGGCTGCAAGCAGTCGGCCGAGTCGTTCGCCGCGGGCACGCGCATCTGTCGCATCGCCGAGCGCGCCGGGTTTGCCGTGCTGTTTCCCGAACAGGCGAAAACAGCCCATTCGCATCGCTGCTGGAACTGGCATGGCGATGCGTCGCAGTCGGAGGCTCCGGCGATCGCGTCACTGGTCGACGCGATCGTGCGGACGCGCGGGTTCGACCGCGACCGGGTCTACCTGGCCGGGATGTCGGCCGGCGCGGGACTGGCGGCACGGCTGGCGATCGAGTCTCCCGAACTGTTCGCGGCCGTCGGCCTGCACTCCGGTCCGGCGATCGCGCCGCCATTGTCGACGATGGCCGCGATGAGCCTGATGCGCCGCGGCCTGCGCGACGATCCGATCAGCGTCGTCGACGCCTGCGTCGACGTGGATGTTTATCCGGGCATGCCCGCGCTCGTCATGCATGGCGGACTCGATACGGTCGTCGCCGAACAAAATGCGCGGCAGCTCGGCGTCGCGTTCGCGCGGATCAATCGGCTCGTCGACGAACAGGGTGAACTGCGTGTCGGCGAGCAACATACCTATGCGCATGACGATGCCGATTACACCGACTATCTCCGCGGCGGCCGGCTGATCGTCCGGGTCTGCATCGTCCGCCGCCTGGCGCACGCGTGGAGCGGCGGCGATCCGCGCGAAGCGTTCCACTCCGCGACAGGGCCGGACGCAACCGCAATGTTCTGGAATTTCTTTCGCAGGCGGCGGCGCAAGCGGGTGCGGTAACGACGCGTCACCTGTCGCTTATGCCCGTTGCTCGGCTGCCGCCGCCGCATCCGCGCTGCCTTCCGCGCGCCGGATCGGCAGTCGAACGCAGAACGTCGTGCCGCGCCCCGGCTCGCTCGTCACGTCGATCGCCCCGCGATGGCGCTCGACGATGCCGTGCGACACCGACAGCCCCAGCCCCGTGCCCTGCCCGACCGGCTTCGTCGTGAAGAACGGATCGAAGATCCGCCGAACGACGTCGGGCGTCATGCCGGTGCCCGTATCGCTGATCGCGATCGACACCTGTTCGCCGTCGCTCGACGTGCGGATCGTGATCACGCCGCGCACCGCAATCGCATGTGCCGCGTTGACGAGCAGGTTCATGAATACCTGGTTCAACTGCGACGGAAGACATTCGACCTGCGGCACGTCGCCGTACTCACGGACGATGTCGGCCTTGTACTTGAGTTCGTTGTGTACGACGTTGAGCGTGCTCTCGAGGCCCGCGTGGATATCCACCACGCTCCATTCGCCGCTGCCCGGCCGCGAGAAATCGCGCAGGTCCTGCACGATGCGCCGCACCCGCACCGCGCCGTCGATCGATTCGTCGATCAGCGTCACGATCTCGTCGCGCACGTAGTCCAGATCGGCCTCGCCGCGCATCGCCGTCAGCGCATCGCGCGTCGCCGGTTCCAGCTGCGTGAGCGCGGCGTCATGCGCGGCGATCACGTCGAGCAGGCTTCGCACCCACGTCCTGAGCGTATTGAGGTTCGCGCTGATGAAGCCGATCGGATTGTTGATCTCGTGCGCGACGCCGGCCGCGAGCTGGCCGATCGACGCGAGTTTTTCCGATTGCAGCAACTGCACGTGGGTTTCCTCGAGCGCCCGCAGCAGGCGCCGCTGTTCGTCCTTCTCCTGTTCGAGCCGACTCTGCGCCGCCCGGCGCTCGTCGATCTCGGTCGCCATGTTCTCGCGAGTCCTCTGCAGCATCGCCGTCGTCTGCTCGTAGCGCCGCAACGCCGTTTCGAGTTCCGCGGTCCGCAATCGCACCAGCCGTTCGAGCGTGTCTGTCATGCCGCGCAGAAAAGTCGTGCGCGCATCGAAGCGGCAGACGAGCAGCGTGACGATCAGCGTCGCCATCGTGAACAGTGCGATGGTCGTCGCGAGCCACGGCGCATCGATGCCGTTCGCGGCGCCGCAGCGCGCATCCGGTGCGAAATGCGCGGCCGCCATCGCGGTGTAGTGCATGCCCGTGATGGCGATGCCCATGATCAGCGCGGCGCCGATGCGTTGCGCGGTCGCATGGCGCGCCTGTTGCGCGCGCAACGTCTGCGCCATCCAGAGCGCGACGGTCGATGCGATCACCGCGACGCCGATCGACGCCGCGAACAGCGCGGGATCGTAGCGGATGCCCGGCGCCATGCGCATCGCGGCCATGCCCGTGTAATGCATTCCGACGATTCCCGCGCCCATCAGCATGCCGCCCGCCAGCAGGCGCCGACGGCTCAACCGCGCGCGCGTGACGACGTTCAGCGCGAAATACGACACGAGCACCGCGATCGCCAGCGACGCGCCGGTATCCGGCAGCGCATAGCCGAGCGGGATCGGCAGCGACAGCGCCAGCATGCCGACGAAATGCATCGACCAGATTCCGGTGCCCATCGCGGCCGCGCCGCCGGCCAGCCACGCGCGCTTGAGCGTCGGGTTGTCGAGCAGCGAAATGAACGCGGCCAGGTCGAGCGCCGTGTAGGAGGCCAGCGTCGCGATGACGAGCGACAGCAGGACAAGCAGCAGGTTGTAGGTGCCATGCATGATCGAGCGCCCCGGTCGGATTGAACGCGTTGCCGCGACGCGCGACCGATCGCGCGCCACGGCCCGGCCGTCCTGCGCAACGTCAGGCAGGCGACGTGCCGGCCGGCGCCTGCGTCGACGCGGCGGCGCCGGTCATCACGAGAATGTCGAACGTCGTGCCTTCGCGTGCCTCGAAACGGCGCACGAGCTCGATCTGGTGCGCCGACATCACGCTGCCCTTCGTCATCAACAGCACCCCGCGATGCGTGCGCAGATCGTCGGCGAGCTGCATCCCCTCGCGCAGTTGCCCGGACCGGATCTCCGCGACGGACGCCGCGATGCGCAGGCTTGCCGGATCCCGCATCAGTTCGATGAAGCGCGCGACGAGCAGCGGGTCGTAACGCACGCCGGCCTGGGAGTGCAGCACGTCGATCGCCTGCTCGACCGAATGCGGCGAACCGATCTCGCCGTTGCGCAACCCTTCGAAATCGCGCGCGATCGCGACGATCCGCGAGCCGAGCGGAATCGCGTCGCCCGCGAGCCCGTCCGGCGTGCCGCGTCCATTGAATCGCTCGTACTGGTGCAGCACGATCGACGCGACCTTGTGCAATTGCGCAACCGGCGTGAGCACCATCTGCGCACGCAGCGGGTGCTGCTGGAACAGGCTGTGTTCGTCCGTCGTCATCTTCACGAGCGGCTTGTGCAACAGCTCGTCGGGCAGCGACAGCTTGCCGATGCCGTGCAGCAGTCCCGCGAAATACACGTCCTGCGCGTGCAGGCTGCTCATCCCCGCCGACAGCGCGAGACGGCGCGCGATCTCGCCGACGTGCATCGCATGCCCGCTCGCCGACCCGCAGCGCAGCTCGATCATGCTCGCGCAGACCTGCACCATCGCGGTGAAACTGCTTTTCAGGTCGTGCTGCGCCGCTTCGAGAAACATCACGGTTTGCCCGAGCTCCTCGGTGCGCGCGCGAACCTGTGTTTCGAGTTCCGTATTGAAGCGGCGCAGCGTTTCGTTCTGCGCTTCGGTCAGCGCGGCCAGCCGCGCGGCCTCGCCACGAAGGCGCCGCTGTTCGAGCGCCTGCTCGATGGTCATCAGCAGGTCATGATCGTCCCACGGCTTGTTCAGGTAGCGATACACGCCGCCTTCGTTGACGGCCTCCACGATCGACGCGATGTCGGAATAGCCGGTCAGCAGGATGCGCATCGTGTCCGGGTACAGCGCGCGAGCGCGGGCAAGAAACGCCGCGCCGCTCAGGTTCGGCATGCGCATGTCCGACACGATCAGGTCGACTTCGGTCGACGCCAGGACGTCGAGCGCGGCCTCGCCGCTTTCGGCGGTCAGGATGTCGTAGCGCGCGGGCCGCAACACGCGCTTGAGCGCGGACAGCACGCTCGGCTCGTCGTCGACCAACAGGATCGACGGGGCGGCGGCGGGGGTGTCGGATGCGGTTGCGACGATCGTTTCGGGCGGTGCATCATTCGGTCCGTTTATCGCGGATGTCGTCATGGCTGTCCTCGGATTGTTTATCTTCACCACCTCTGTGACATCGGCTCGTGCCGCGTATTCCATATTGGGGAAAACGCTGACTTGCATAAGTCGATCAGCGGCGCCCGTCGCACGGTCGGCCGCGCGCGAGCCGGTCATCCGGAACACGTGACGCGGACTTCCGGTATCGTTGCGGGACGCGTCGATCATGGCGCGCCCTGTCGCATCATTCCCCCCGCATGGAGCATTCATGATTCTGGAAATGGCATCGCTCGAAATCGATCCGTCGCAGGCCGAGCAATTCGAAGCGGCGGTTCGCCAGGCACTCCCGCTGTTCGCCCGCGCGCACGGCTGCGGCGGCGCCGAGCTGCACCGCGTGATCGAGCGCAGCGGCGGCTACCTGCTCGTCGTCAAATGGGACACCGTCGACGATCACATGGTGCGTTTCCGGCAATCGGACGACTTTCAGGCGTGGCGTCAGCTGGCCGGGCCGTTCTTCAAGAGCCCGCCGCAAGTCGTGCATACGGAAGTCGCGGTGAAGTAGTCGAGACGAAGCAACGAGCCAACCGATCCGTCACGGATGATGCTGCCTCGGCGCGCTGACCGTTCGTCGTTCCGGCACATCCGATTCCTTACGAGCCCTTTCATGACCGTCGACCCTTCCGTCCTTTCCGCATTCGCGCCGACCGGCAAGCTGCGCGCGTCGATCAATCTCGGCAATCCGATCCTCGCGAACCGCGACCCAGCCACGGGCGAGCCGTTCGGCGTATCGATCGACCTCGCGCGTGCGTTTGCCGAGCGGCTGTCGGCCGAGCTCGAACTCGTCGTGTTCGATGCTGCCGGCAAGTCGGTGCAGGCGCTGACCGAAGAACGCGCCGATTTCGGCTTCTTCGCGGTCGATCCGCTGCGCGGCGAAACGGTCGCGTTCACCGCACCGTACGTGCTGATCGAAGGCTTCTATCTGGTGCGCGACGATTCGCCGATCCGCGGCAACGCGGACGTCGACCAGCCGCACAACCGCGTGGCCGTCGGCAAGGGCAGCGCGTACGACCTGTTCCTCACGCGCGAACTGAAAGCCGCGCAGATCGTGCGCGCGCCGACATCGCAGGCCGTCGTGTCGACGTTCGTCGAGCAGCAGCTCGAAGTCGCGGCGGGCGTGAAGCAGCAGCTCGAGGCCGACGCGGCGAAGACGACGGGCCTGCGCCTGCTCGACGAGCGCTTCATGGTGATCCGCCAGGCGATGGGCGTGCCGAAGAGCCGCGGCGAAGCAGCCGCCGCGTTGCTCGGCACGTTCGTCGAGGAGATGAAGGCGTCGGGCTTCGTCGCGGATTCGCTGCGGCGGCATGGCATCGTCGGTGCGTCGGTCGCACCGCGTGCCTGATCGATGCGCACGTGAAGTCATCCTCACGATGCCGGCGCGCCAGATCGGTGCTGCCAGTCGGCCCCCGCGCCACCTCGTACTCGACACGTCGCTCACGCGGCTGAACGTCGTCATCGACGGGATCCGGCGCGGCACGGTATGTCGCCAACGGCTGCCGGCGCGGGCATTCATCACGCTGCGCGGTGTCCCGCCGCCGTTGTGCCGGCAGGCGATCGCGGTGAGGCCATCGCGGGCGGCGCGGGCGACGAGCCACGCATGGATCCGGTGCCGGCACTCGGCCAGCATACCGATGCCGTGCTGCGCGAACTCGGCTATGCCGATGAAAAGATTCACACGTTGCACACCACCGGTGCAGTCTGACCGGGCCTTTCCGCGCTGAGCGGAGTGTGCCCTTCATCGTCAGATCGAAGCAATGGTTTCGTATGAATTTCCGCTGATGCACTGTTCGCCCCATTTACAGCGCACTCGCGCGATGACCGGCTGCACTGAAGCGGGATCCCGTGTAATCACGTACGCGCGCACGGGTACTACGCTACCGATGCTGACATAAAATAGAACGTACTCCAGACTGAAAAAGGGGGCCGACATGAGGCGCCTCTATTTCCTCGTCCCCGACACGCAGATGGCAAAGGCGGTCGTGGATGACTTGCTCCGCGCGCGCATCATCTGGCGCCATATCCACGTCCTCGCCGATCACAGTGTCACGCTTGATGAGTTACCCGAAGCGTCTTTGCTGCAAAGCAGCGATGTCGTGCATGCGCTCGAGCGTGGTGTCGCACTCGGCGGCGCGACAGGCGCGCTCATCGGTCTCGTCGCACTCGTATACCCCCCTGCAGAGCTCGTGATCGCGGGCGGCGCCGTCGTCGCATTGACGATGGTGGGAGCGGGCTTCGGCGCGTGGACGGCCGGGATGATCGGCATCGCCGAGCCGAACGCGCGACTCGAGCGATTTCGTGAAGCGATCAAGGAAGGCCAGATCCTGATCATGGCCGACGTGCCGGCATTGCGAGAGCAGGAAATCGAGCAGATGATCGCCCGACATTTTCCGAATGCGGATCTGGAGGGCGGCGAACCTACGTCACCGGTTTTCCCCTGACACCCGAAAACCGGCCTGCCTGAGTGCTGAGGTTGATCCTTCAGCAAGGAGGTTCTATGGAACTGCACATTCAATCACACCATTGGCAACGGCGCATGCCGGACTGGCTCGCCGCTGCCGTAGCCGGTCTTGCGGGTGGCGCGCTGGTGATCGTACTCGAATTCTTCTGGTCGACCATGGTGCTCGATGAAAGCCCGTGGCAACCGACCCACAAGATCGCGGCGATGGTGATGGGCCGCGGTGCGCTCGAACAGATGTCGGTGTTCAGCTTCAGCATCGTGGGAATGGCGCTGCTGCTGCACTATGTGCTCGGCGCCATCATGGGGATGATCCTCGCCGCGATCATGGCCCCGTTCCGCTTCGATTCGAGCGTCGGCATGGAGGCCGTCATCGGCCTGGCTTTCGGGATCGTCGCGTACGTATGGAACTTCTACGTGATGACCGCCGTGTTCCCGTGGTTCATCTCGGAGCGGGGATCCGGACCGTTGTTGGCCAACCTGCTGTTCGGTGTGGTGACCGCCGTTGTCTACGGCATGCTCGAACGGCGCAAGCAGAACGCGATGCACTGACACGCCGTTTCGTCGCGCCGCGCGAGATGGCCGCCTCGACAATCCATGCGAGGGCGGCCGTTTTGGTCGTCGTCGCGGCGGGTGGCACCGTCTGTCGTGTATGCGGGTATGGGAGCGTGCCGCTCCCCTTGCGCTGCCTTGCACGATGCAAAGGCGCGGACTACCTTTTCTTTAGAGCCGCCGACGACGCTTGGCGAATCGGTCTTGGTGGACTGCCGGCAAAATGTAATACGAAATCCGGCAAGGCGGCACGACGTTGCCAGGAGCGCGGGTTGGCGGCTTCCGGCGAGTGACGCGCGGCGAGGCGGCCCATGGCGCTTGCGATTGCACTGATCGTGATCATCGTATTGGCGGTGGGGTTTCACTTTGCCAGTCCCTGGTGGATCACGCCGATCGCGTCGAACTGGGTGCGCATGGACGACATGCTGACGATCACGCTCGTCATCACCGGCGCATTCTTCATCGCAATCAACCTGTTCATCGCGATCGCACTGATGCGCTACCGCCACCGCGGCGGACATCGCGCGGCCTATGAGCCGCACAACCGTCGGCTGGAATGGTGGCTGATCGGCCTGACCGCCGTCGGCGTGGCGGCGTTGCTGGCACCCGGTCTCTTCGTCTATGCGGACTACGTCCGGCCGCCACGCAACGTGCTGCAGATGGAAGTGCTCGGCCGGCAATGGCAATGGCGCTTCCGCTTCGCCGGCCCCGGCGGCAAGCTGGGCACGACGGACGTGCGCTACGTCAGCAACGACAACCCGTTCGGCCTGAACCCCGCCGACCCCAACGGCCGCGACAACTACCTGATCGAGACGCCCGAGGTCCACCTCCCGCTGAACCGACCGATCCAGGTTCTGACACGGTCGCTCGACGTGCTGCACGACTTCTACGTGCCGCCGTTCCGTGCGCGCATGAACATGGTGCCCGGCTTGGTGACGACCTTCTGGTTCACGCCGACCAAGGCGGGACGTTACGACATCCTGTGCGCGCAGCTCTGCGGCATCGGGCACTCGAACATGCGCGGCGTGGTGGTGGTGGAAGACGAAGCATCGTTCTCGCGCTGGCTGGCGCAGCAGACCACCTTCGCGCAGCGGCAGCAGGCCGGCGTGCAGGCCGCTGCCGCCACGGCAGCCGGCAGCGCCCAGGCGCTCGCCGACCAGGGCAAGGCGCTCGCGGCAGCCAAGGGCTGTTTCGCGTGCCATACCGTGGACGGGAGTCCGCGCGTGGGCCCGACCTGGAAGGGCCTGTACGGCAAGACCGAAACGATGGCCGACGGCAGCACCGCGAAGGTGGACGAAGCCTATCTGCGCGCGTTCATCCGCAACCCGACGGCCCGCGTCGTGAAGGGGTACGCACCGATCATGCCGCATTTCGACCTGAGCGAGCAGGAGCTGACCGCGCTCGTGACCTACATCGAATCGCAAGGCGGCCCGGCCGCCAGCACCGCGGCCAACCGCCAGCCCTAGCGGAGCAGACGCAATGCCCTACGCACACATCGATCACGTCCCGAAAAGCTTCTGGACCCGCTATGTCTGGAGCCAGGACCACAAGGTCATCGCCGTGCAGTATTCGCTGACGGCCATCGCCATCGGCCTGGTCGGCCTCGTCCTGTCGGACCTGATGCGATTGCAGCTCGGCTTTCCCGGCAAGTTCAGCTTCATCGACGCCAACCACTACTACCAGTTCGTCACCATGCACGGGATGATCATGGTGATCTACCTGCTGACCGCGTTGTTCCTGGGCGGCTTCGGCAACTACCTGATCCCGCTGATGCTGGGCGCGCGCGACATGGTTTTCCCGTTTCTAAACATGCTCAGCTACTGGGTCTACCTGCTGGCCGTGCTGGTGCTGGTGGCGAGCTTCTTCGTGCCGGGCGGACCGACCGGCGCGGGCTGGACGCTGTATCCGCCCCAGGCCATCCTGCCCGGCACGCCGGGCGTCGAATGGGGCATCGTGCTGATGCTCGTATCGCTCGCGATCTTCATCGTCGCGGCAACCATGGGTGGCCTGAATTACGTGACCACCACGCTGCAGGCCCGCACCCGCGGCATGACGCTCATGCGCATGCCGCTCACGGTGTGGGGCATCTTCATCGCAACCATCATGGCGCTGCTCGCGTTTCCGGCGCTCTTCGTGTCGGCGGTGATGATGCTGCTCGATCGAACACTCGGCACCAGCTTCTTCATACCGGCCGTGGTGTCGATGGGGCAATCGCTCAAGCATGCCGGCGGCAGCCCGCTGCTGTTCCAGCACCTGTTCTGGTTCTTCGGGCATCCGGAGGTCTACATCGTCGCGCTGCCGGCCTTCGGCATCGCGTCGGACCTCATCAGCACCCATGCGCGCAAGAGCATCTTCGGCTACCGGATGATGGTGTGGGCCATCGTCATCATCGGCGCACTGAGCTTCGTGGTCTGGGCGCACCACATGTTCATCGCCGGCATGGATCCGTACTTCGGCTTCTTCTTCGCGACCACCACGCTCATCATCGCCATCCCGACCGCCCTCAAGGTCTACAACTGGGTCCTGACGCTGTGGCGTGGCGATATCCACCTGACCGTGCCGATGCTGTTTGCCATCGGCTTCATCAGCACCTTCGTGCTGGGCGGGCTGACCGGGCTCTATCTCGGCAACGTGAGCGTGGACATTCCGCTGTCGAACACGTACTTCGTGGTGGCGCACTTCCATATGGTGATGGCCGTGTCGCCGATCCTGGTGGTGTTCGGCGGCATCTACCACTGGTATCCGAAGGTGACGGGCCGCATGCTCGACGACACGCTCGGGCGCGCGCACTTCTGGGCCACCTTCGTCGGCACCTACGCGATCTACTTCCCGATGCACTATCTCGGCATCCTCGGCATGCCTCGGCGGTATTACGCATACGAGGGTTACAGCTTCATTCCGCACTCGGCGCAGACGCTCAACACCTTCATCACCGTCGTCGCGCTGATCGTGGCGGTGGCGCAGTTGCTGTTCCTGTACAACCTCGCATGGAGCCTCGTGCGCGGCAAGCGTGCCGACGGCAACCCCTGGCGGGCCACCACGCTGGAATGGCAGACGCCGCAAACGCCGCCGACGCACGGCAACTGGGGCGCCGCGCAACCCGTCGTCTACCGTTGGGCGTACGAATACAGCCCGCCGGGACAAACGGAAGACTTCGTCCCGCAAAACCAGCCGCCCGCGACGGCACCGGAACCGGCACCGGCCCGCCCGACGCTTCAACCCGGCGAGGCACGCAAATGACCACGCTGCCGCGCACCTTCGTTCCCGACACGCCGCCGCCCGTCGTGCCGAATGCGAGCCGGATCGGCCTGATCGTGTTCATGGCCGTGGCAACGGCATTGTTTTCACTGCTGCTGCTCGCTTACGGCATGCGCATGCGCGAGCCCGACTGGCAGCCGATCCCGCATCCCGCGCTGCTGTGGTGGAACACCGGCGCGCTCGCGCTGGCAAGCGTTGCCATGCAGCGTGCCAGGCAGTTGACCGTGCACCGCATGGCGTGGCTGGTGTGCGGTGGTGTGCTGGCCGCCGTGTTCGTGATCGGGCAACTGATCGCGTGGCGCATGCTGTCGGCGGCCGGGCAGACCGCCATCGCCAATCCTTCCAACAGCTTCCTCTACCTGCTCACCGGCCTGCACGGATTGCACGTGCTCGGCGGCCTGGCGGCCTGGGCCGTGACGATTGCGCAACGCCGGCATGTGGACCCGTTCCGGGCTCAACGCGCCATTTCGCTGTGCTCCCTCTACTGGCATTTCCTGCTGGCGGTCTGGCTCGTGCTGCTGGCGGCGATGTGGTGGCTCACCCCCGCGATTGTCGCCGCCATCTGCGGGCCGCTATATGGAGCCGCGCCATGACCTCGCCTACGCTCCCGCCCAAATCCGCTGCCCCCCCGCCCGCCGACGCCGGCCCGGAAGGCTGGCGCGGCATCGTCACGGATTGGTCGGCCGACCGCGAAGCCTTCAAGGTGCCGTGGGGCAAGGCGATGATGTGGATCTTCCTGCTGTCGGACACCTTCGTCTTCAGCAGCTTCCTGATCGGCTACATGACGGTGCGCATGTCAACCACGGCGCCGTGGCCCGACACGTCCAAGGTGTTCGGGCTCACCGTGGCGGGCGTCGACGTGCCGTTGCTGCTGATCGCCATCATGACGTTCACGCTGATCACCAGCAGCGGCACCATGGCGATGGCCGTCAATTTCGGCTACCGGCGCAACGCGAGGCGCGCCGCCGCACTGTTGCTCGCGACCGCGCTGCTCGGCGTGACCTTCGTGTCGATGCAGGCCTTCGAATGGACCAAGCTGATCGTCCATGAAGGGATTCGCCCGTGGGGCAACCCGCTGGGCGCCACGCAGTTCGGCGCGTGCTTCTTCATGATCACCGGATTCCACGGCTTTCACGTGACCTGCGGGGTGGTCTACCTGCTGCTGATCGCGCGCAAGATCCTGCAGCCGGGGTTCACCGAGCACGGCAACTTCCAGATCGTCGAGATCGCCGGCCTGTACTGGCACTTCGTCGACCTGGTGTGGGTGTTCATCTTCGCGCTGTTCTATTTGTGGTGAGGCAGGCCATGGACCATACCGATCCCGCCGATCGACCCGACGCCGCGCACGGCCAGCAGCACCCGATCGGCATCTATCTGAAGATCTGGGGCCTGCTGTTCGTCCTGAGCACGTTGTCGTATCTCGTGGATTACTTCCACGTGCAGGGCCTGTTGCGATGGGTGCTGATCGTCGTGCTGATGATCGCCAAGGCCGGGCTGATCGTATCGATCTTCATGCACATGATGTGGGAGCGGCTGGCGCTGGTGTACGCGATCCTGATACCGCCGCTGTGCCTGCTGGTGCTCATGGTGCTGATGGCGGCCGAAGCGCATCACACCTTCGGGATGCGGGAACTGTTCTTTCGTTGACGACGCCCGACTGCTGTCACGCGATCGGGCAATCGTCCGCGAAAATCACTTCAAGAAGCACGTCGATAACGGCTCACCGGGCGCTCGCGAACATGCGCAGAAGAGGGCTCGCCTTGCATGGCCGTCGCACTTTCACAAGTCGACGACTGAAGCCCCGCTCACTTTCCCGTCGATGATGTCCTTTCCCTGCTGCCGGGCGGCGCGCCTCGCCACGCCAAAATCGGAGAAAGTGTCGGGCTGGTTCAGCCTGAAAACGCGGCTGGCAGGTGAGCCTTCCATCGCGGCCGGACGACATATTCGCACCGCAATGTCATACCCTTCGGCGTAACGGGAATGCCGGTCAAAGCGATCGAACGTGCGGGGGAAGACAAGAGGATGAAGTTCGTACCCCTTGTAGAGAAGAAACGGATATGTCGGCATGTTGGTCACTCCACACGGGGAAGCCCACTATACACGGGAACGGGCAACGCAGGACGGCCCGGCTCTTTCCGAACTGGCGCGACCGAAGGTGCCTTCGCGCGTATCGCGATCACCGGGTCTGCCAGCGGATCGCTACCCGCACATGACGCCGACTATCCGCCATCGAACCCGGCACACGCATGATCCGGATCCGCGATTGCTTGCCCTCTGCGTGCCTCCTCTCGAAGATCGTTATCACGTCATATGGCGCAATGTTCGATTCCTCGCGCGCTTCCGGCATGGTCGCTCGACGGCTTTCGCGCTACTCCCACGCGCCCTCGAGATTCGCACGCCGACTGCAACGGCGACATCGGATAAGCGTGCTTCGTCGCAGTCGAAATAAAGCGGTTGCCCGACCGGCGATGCGCGTATGATGGATTCATCCGAGCCCCGTTTGCAGATCGACTGCTCGCCCGCTCCAGATTGTGTCGTGCCCTTGTTTGCGCACCACATTTTCCTCTCTCATCACACCGTCGAGCCGTGCGACAGCCGCACAGCCCGGAATCGGCTCCTGCACCGCCTTTTGAGTGAACTCGAGAGATCCTGCGGGACAGAAAAACAAGATGCAATTCATCATCAACGGCGGCAAACATGAGCTGGTACTGCGAGGCGGAACGCGAATTGGTCCATATCAGACGAGCGATCGGACTGCTCGAGCAAGCACAACATGCGTTCGTCAACAAATCGTCTGTAAGTGATCCTGCGTATTGGAGAGTCAGGCTCGGTAAACTCCGCACGCAATCCGGGCAAAACAGGGTCCTCACGCTCCAGGTTGACGAGCTTTTTTCCCGCCTCGAGCGAATTCAGGATGCGCGCTGCGGCAAATAGCGAACTGTTCCGTCACCGTCATCGCTGAACCTTCGGAGCAATATCATGATCGACGCCAACCCGAGCAACACGTTTCGACACCTTCCCCTCTCGCCGGATCAGGACGCGGAAATCCGTCACTATATAAAGAAGAAGGAACAAAGAGGCGAGGAATGGGACACCCCTGAACTGGCGATGATGCTTGAAGACATGCTTTCCCCTCCGCCCAGCGAGGACGAGGAGCCAGAGCCTGCGGTCGAAGAAACGAAACTGGCCTGCGAGTATGCATTGGCATCGATCGACGAAGCCATGGACTCTGTTTCCGCAAGCGAAGAACGAATCGCCGCGGTGGAATCCGAGGAAATGAAGCATCCTCGATGATGGTGCCTCAGCGGCACCAACGTGCCACACCCGCGACATGACGATCACGAGCGAATGTCGCCTGAAGAAGCGCTCGTCGACGAACGCGACGAACGGCAGCGCCGCCCGATCCGTGCCCGAGATTTCGCGATCCTCGGGATGACATCGAGATGACCGGCAGCTCGACCGTTACCGCTGCGTAGCGGTCTATCGGTCGCTGAAAAGCAAGCGGCTCGATCGCGCATCAAACCGCCCACACGATTCTCACCAGCACCGGTTTCTCATGCGGGGATCAACCGCGTGTATCGACCCAGTTGCGTGCCCAGCGTGCCGAATGCAGAAGCGCCTGCTCTTCACTCGCGAAGTAATCGAGCGCGTAGAACTGGTAGCGGCCTTCTGTACGCGCGCAACCGGTGCGATCGAGCAGCAGATTGGATGAAAAAGTTCCATCGGGCAAACGATGCGCCGAAGGTTGAACTGCATAGCCGTAGTATAGCTGAACTTGTTTGTCGTGCATTTTAGTTTTAATGATGTTCGAGTTGGCGCGTTCCGTGCGAGACGTGCACGGGCGCACTGATTCAAAGTCACTTCGCGCCGGATCCAAAGCAAGCGGGAAGTGACAAAAAGGCGTTGCAGCCAGGTAGACGTGTGCAACGAGGTGTATGGCGTTCGGCACGCTGCGCAACGAGCAGAGATGCAACAGGTGCGCTCATACCAACTGGGGAGGGGCAAAGCGTCGCGAGCATGTGCTGCGACACGGCGCCCCTCACGGGAAGCCGGGGCTTCAGACCTCACGGAAGCTTGATGTTCGGCGCTAGCAGACCTTGTCGGTCTTGCTTCGCTCCGAAACGCGCCTTCCGATTTCCAGCCAGAGTCTTGAAGCCCGCCGCTCCAGCCTGGGGAGGCTGAACGTGCAGGTCGTCGCCGACCTCGTCGGGGGGGATGAAGCCAAAGCCGTTGCTATCGGTTGAACCACTCGACCGTACCGGAATCCATGAATAATCCTTGAGAGAGAAATACGAAGATCTGCCCTGCAAAAGAGGGCGCGAAGCATCAAGGAGGGAGAGGACAACGATACCGTTGGAAGGCGAGCAATTGATGTACAGCAATCGAACTTCTTGAACTTCGGACGACACACTAACCGCCGGGTCGCACCCAGGTCAACAAGTAACTTGTAACTGTTTCGCCAGCCAGTCAGTTCGACGGTCGAGACGATGTTGCCCCGCTTGGCGCGGCGCACCGCAAGATGCAGCAAAAACGGCCGCAGTGGTTGGTGCAAATCACGATTCCGCTATCCAGGTCGCGGGCGTCTTCCATTCTAGGCACACCCGTCTTCACAAACATTTGTGCCACGCTTGTGCCTCGACTCGACCGGCAACGCTCAATCCGGCTCGAAATCAACCAGAAACGGACAAGGGCCATGTTCCTCCCCTCGACCGAAAGCGCTTGACACCCTTCCTGACGGCGCGTACTGTCGGCGATGAAGTATTCAAGAAGCGCGATTGCTGCCCATCATTGACCGCGGCCCGCGGTATTCGTTGTCCTTTCCCTCCTTGATTATTTTCGGCGCCCATCGTCGGCGCATACATTCGTTCATTCTCAGGAGATCTAACATGGATACCGGTACCGTCAAGTGGTTCAACGATAGCAAGGGTTTTGGCTTCATCACGCCCGACAGTGGTGGTGACGATCTGTTCGCCCACTTCTCCGAGATTCGTGGCGATGGTTTCAAGAGTCTTGCCGAAGGGCAGAAGGTCAGCTACGAGGCCAAGACCGGCCCCAAAGGCCTGCAAGCAGCGAACATCACCCCGCTGTAACCTTCCTAAGCCCTCGCAGCCTCGCTCACGGAGCGGCGCGTCACTGTCGCCGCTCCGTTGCATCACGCACCTCCGTCGCGAACACGACACGTTTCGATGCAGGCCCGACCGGGCCATCCGTTTCGCATCGAGACATTGGATCTGCGTGCAACCTTATGCCCGTCACAATGCGCGTGTTCAGACGCGATCGGACAAACCATGCTCATCAGGTCGCGCAAGGCGCCTCCACGCGGCAAACAACCACCGATGTTGCCGAAGCTCGGCACGGCGTTGAACTGGGTGCCCCCCAAACCGTCTTCAGTCGCGAAATCGCATCAAAAGAAGCGCACGACGTCTCCGCGATAGCAATCGAGATCGCCGCTGCACAAGCAGCCGGTGCGGACGTGAAATGTGGTTTCGGCGTGAAGCGAAGCCGGCTTCGCAGCCCGACATCACACGCTGTGTGGCATCACCCTCGTGCGCTGTTGGATGCAATACGGAATAAGTTGAACGCCCGACAAACGATGCGCGTATGATGGGTTCATCCGAGCGATCACCCGCCCTCCGAGCGCTCCCCCTCCACCGCTTCCCGCTAGCTGCACCGCCCCGCCTCCGCGCTGCAACGTTACCCTCTTCAACCCGTCGGCCCGCCCTACGATGGACGGCGATCGGCCGGACAAGTTCGGCCGCGCCATTCGCTGTGGCCGAACGTCAGGAGCATGTCATGAGCACCCATTTCTACCGTGGATTCGAAATTCATCCACTGATTTACCAGCACGTTCCGGCGACGAGTGGCGCCCCGCACAACCATGATGCCGGCTTCGATGCGGCAGTCAGGATTTGTCTTCGCGATGCCACCGACACGATGACGCAAAGCCAGACTTTCAGGCTTCGCGACAATGCGCCGTTCGATACCGCCGGTGACGCACGTCGCGCATCGCTGCGCTATGCCGAGACCATCATCGACGACAATCGCGAAACACACGCGTTCCTCTCAAACGCAGGTTGAAGCAGCTCGCCATGTCGATGCGATCGACATCGACCAGGATAACGAAATGATCGCCGACGCACGCTGCTCGAATTGATCAGACTGCACGAGATCGCGCGGACCGACACGATCTCGCTTGCCGGCATCTCGCGTGCGGCGCTGTGTCGTCGGCAAACGCGCACATGGACGTAGCGGTACGTGCTCCTTCGATTGGCGCCGGACATTCGGAAGTCGAGTCCAAGCGCCGTCATCGCACGACCGGTCAATTTTTCATTCGAACACGCACAAACAGGACATCCGTGACGACCATCACATTGAAAGTCAACGAACCGATCGACGTCGCACTGCGGCGATTCCGTCGCAGCATCGAGAAAATAGGTTTGATTCGCGAGTTGCGCAGTCGAACCAGCTACGAAAAGCCCACGACGGAACGCAAGCGAAAAAAGGCCAGCGCCGTCTCACGGCAGCGCCTGCGGGCGAAGCGCATGTTACCGCCTCGGAAAATGTACTAGGGGGAACATGGTGTTCGGCCTGCCGGCCAACGTCCCTCCTTTTTTCACGCTGACGAAATGCGACGCAGATTTCGATCGGAAGAAGGACGGGGTGACGCGCTACTGCCGAACTTCCAATCGCTCGGATGTGCGTACACCAGCCGCAGCGGCCTGACCGGTCATGACGAACATTACCGTCCGGCCGCGCCATGGACGACTCCGCGCGCTCGGAACGGCTTCCTCACGTGGAAGACGACTCGCCGGCCCGCCCGCGAGGCGCGCTCGCGAATCGGTTGAGCCTGCGGCTGACGTGCATCCGATACCTCCGGAAGCACGTCTGACAGTAACCGCAATAGCATGAGGACGAGCATCCGGGCAACGGCAGCAAGCCAGCGAAACGAAGCGTTCATGGCAAGCTCGATGGTCGAAAATCGGGTGATACTTCATTGGGGCTGCCCCTCTTTCGCGCTGTGCCGTCGACAGCACAATTCGCGACAACCATGAATGTGGGGGGACTTATGCTCTTCAATTCGACTCGATTCCGAATCGATCCGACACCACGCAGGGCCGATCGGCAGTACGTCGCACACGTGCGGATTACGACGATACTTGTGGACGGAGCGGAGCGAGAGGTGCACGCTAGCGGGGATCTGGCTGCTTTCGAGCGGCGCGGTGATGCAGTTGCGTACGCAACCAAATGGGCGGAAGGATGGCTGACTTCACAGTTCGGTTGAAGACGGGCATGTCAACGCGCGAACGCGAAGCACTTGGCCGACGGGCTCCGATCAGCTGACGCCATCTCGAGAAAAAGGCAACGCCGGCGATGACAATCAACCAAAGCGCTATACCTCACTACGTCGTTCTTCTGGGCGGCTGGCGCCCCTATGTGTTGAATATGGAACGCATCGTTATCCGACGCGAAGCAAGTCGGTTGTTGCTTGCTTTTGCACGGACTCGTGGAAAACTCGAGCGTATCGACGGTGACGAATGGAACATGTTTTCCGACGCACAGAATCTTTCAGTGCTCGAACGCCGGGAGGCACGGTTCTACACACTGATAACAGGAACCGAGACCGAGCATCAGCTGCGGCTCCTTGCCATTCTCTGAGACCGGCGCTCCGGATGGAGCATGACACCCCGTACTACTGCAAGATGCCGAAGCGCGAAGACGACACCGGCGCAGCCTCCAAAGGATATGCCTTCGAACGGGGCGCCCGGCTCACGAACTTGTTTGACGTACATCAAAAAACTACGCTGCTTGACGTAGACCAACCGCGACATTACCCGTTAACTCAAGGCGGACCACTTGGCTTTCATCAAACGGGCCGCCCGAGATCGGACCATTCCGTCCACTTCAGGCAAGGTGCAGCATGAATTTTGTTTTGGTGGGCGCGTTGTTGTTCTGTGTAATCGTCGTCTTGTTTTGGGGCAACCCACGAGACGGCGACAAGTAGAACAGCGGCCAGCATGGCCCGCCCCCACCGTCAGCATCAGCGCGTACCGCGTCCACCCACGGGCTTGCCAGCCGGCTTCCGCGAGCCCGCCGCCGTCTTGCCGGCGGGTTTGCCACGCGGCTTTTGCACGCTGAACGGGCTACCGCTCGACAAGCTTGCCCCCTTGCCCGCAGCCGCGCCGCGCTGCCCCGCGGGCTTGCGCTTGCCTTCTCCACCTGTCGGTCGCGGCTTCTTGCCGGCCGCCGGCATTGCACCCGCCGCCGCTTGCGGCACCTTGGGCTTCTTCGGCTTTTTGGGTTTCTTGATGATCTGACCCGTCGCGCTGGTTTCCGGCACGCGGTGTTCGGCTTCGAAACCCGGCTCTTCCTCACGGCGCAGTGTCTGCCGGATCAGCGCTTCGATCGCCGCCAGTTGCGGTGCTTCATCGGCACACACGAGCGACACCGCCACGCCGCTCGCGCCCGCGCGACCGGTACGGCCGATACGGTGCACGTAGTCTTGCGCGACGATCGGCAGATCGACGTTGATCACGAGCGGCAGGTCGTCGATATCCAGCCCGCGCGCGGCCACATCGGTCGCGACGAGCATCTGCACCTCGCCCGTCTTGAAGCGCTCGAGCGCCCGCAGGCGCGCAGGTTGCGGCTTGTCGCCGTGAATGGTGTCGACCGCATAACCCGCATCGTTCAGCATGGCCGCCAGGTAATCCACGCCATTGCGGGTCTTGACGAACACCAGCGCGTGGTCCCAGTTGTTCTCTGCCACCAGATGCATGAAGAGGTCAGGCTTGTTCCGCTTGTCCACCGGCACCACCCACTGCTTGATCTTGCTGGCGGTTACATTGGGCGGGCTGACGCTGATATCGACCGGACTGCGCAGAATGCTCGCCGCCATCGCGCGGATGTCGTCGGTAAACGTCGCGGAGAACAGCAGCGTCTGGCGCTGCACTGGCAACGCGGCGAACACGGCGTTGAGTTCGCGTGCGAAGCCCAGATCCAGCATGCGGTCGGCTTCATCCAGCACCAGCGTCTGGACTTGATCGAATTGCACGGCGTTCTGGCGATTGAGGTCCAGCAGACGGCCCGGCGTGGCGACGAGCACATCCACGCCCTTGCGCAACTTCATCATCTGCGGATTGATGCTCACGCCGCCATAGGCGGCCAGAAACCGCAAGTCGAGGCCCTTGCCGTACTCGACGAAACTCTGGAGCACCTGTTCAGCCAGTTCGCGCGTGGGCACCAGCACCAGCACGCGCGCGCGGTTGCTGGACACCGCCGGCCCGTGCTGAACCAGCCGTTGCAGCAGCGGCAGCGCGAAACCCGCCGTCTTGCCGGTGCCGGTCTGTGCCGCAGCCATGACGTCCTTGCCGCTGAGCACAGCGGGAATCGCCTTGGCCTGCACCGGCGTGGGTGTCTGGTAATTGAGGCCCTGCAGATTACGCAGCAAGGGATCGATCAGGCCTAGCGAGGCAAAAGACATGGACGGTGTTCCGGGCTAAAACCGCAATTCTAGCGGTTGCCGCGATGATCGCGACGCGCGGATACCCGGTGCGGGGCGGCATTCCGCGTCGGGCGATCCCTTCGGGCATGACACGGGTCGACGTCGGCTGCCCTATTTCGACACGGCACGCGCGAAAGGCCGCGGCAGCCCGCCCGCCGCCTGACGATCGATCATCCAGCCGGGATAGTCGGGAGGCAACGCGCTCACGGCATCGAGATGCGCAAGCTCGGTCTCCGTCAGGACGACGTCGACCGCGCCGAGATTGTCTTCGAGCTGTTGGCGCGTTTGGCGCATTTGGCGCCGATGATGACGCTCGTGACATGCGGCTTGCCGAGCAGCCACGCGAGCGCGATCCGGGCGACCGACACGCCTCGTGCGTCCGCGATCGCACGCATCGCTGCAACGCACGGCCAGGCGCACTCGAGATCGACCAGCGGAACGGTATGCTGCTCCGCACAAAAACGGACACCGGGTTGCGCCGCCCGCTGGCACCGCAGCGCCACCGGTGCAATCTTTTTGGAGGCAATCGGTCGCGACGCGGCGCTAGCGCAAACCCGCCCCCGGTTGCACTGTTCATCGTCGTTTGCGTCCTGTATCGTCCTTCCATCCCCGGTTGCGGAACCGGTGCATGGGAGGCTCACGATGCAGAAAAAAAATGCTGCAGCCGTCTGGATCCTGATCGCGATGGTGGCAGGCATCCTGATCGGCTACATGATCTTCACGAGCTTTCCTGACAAAAAGGCCACCGCCGAGATCGCCGGATACATCTCGCTCATCTCAGAGGTGTTCCTGCGCCTGATCAAGATGGTGATCGGGCCGCTCGTCTTCTCCACGCTGGTCGTCGGCATCGCGCACATGGGCGACGCGGCATCGGTCGGGCGCGTGTTCGTGAAGGCGTTCGGCTGGTTCGTCACCGCGTCGCTGATCTCGCTGCTGCTCGGCCTGTTCATGGCGAACCTGCTGCGGCCCGGCGACAACCTCGGCTTGCCGCTGCCGGACATCGGCGCATCGGCGAATCTCGCGACCTCCAAGTTCACGCTCAAGGATTTCGTCGGCCACATGGTGCCGAGGTCGTTCGCCGAGGCGATGAGCAACAACGAGATCCTGCAGATCGTCGTGTTCTCGATGTTCTTCGGCGTGGCGCTCGCCGCGCTCGGCGAACGCGGCAAGATCCTCGTGGCCGCGATCGACCAGCTGTCGCACGTGATGCTCAAGATCACCGGCTACGTGATGAAGCTCGCACCGCTCGCGGTGCTGGCCGCGATGGCCGCGACCGTCGCGGTCAACGGGCTGTCGGTGTTGCTGAAGTTCGCGGTGTTCATGGGCGACTTCTACGTGAGCCTGTTCCTGCTCTGGACATTGCTCGTCTGTGCGGGGCTGCTGTTCCTCGGCCGGCGCGTATTCAAGCTGCTGGTGCTGATCCGGGAAGCGTTCATGCTGTCGTTCGCGACCGCCAGCTCCGAAGCCGCGTATCCGAAGATCCTCGATGCGCTCGACCGTTTCGGCGTGCGCCGCAAGATCTCGAGCTTCGTGATGCCGATGGGCTATTCGTTCAATCTCGACGGCTCGATGATGTACTGCACCTTCGCGGCGCTGTTCATCGCGCAGGCGTACAACATCCACCTGTCGCTCGGCACGCAGATCACGATGCTGCTGGTCCTGATGCTGACGTCGAAGGGGATGGCCGGCGTGCCGCGCGCGTCGCTCGTCGTGATCGCCGCCACGCTGCACCAGTTCGGGCTTCCGGAAGCCGGGCTGCTGCTGATCCTCGGTGTCGACACGTTCCTCGACATGGGCCGCTCGGCCACCAACGCGGTGGGCAACTCGATCGCCAGCGCCGTGGTCGCGAAGTGGGAAGGCCAGCTCATGTCCGAGGCGGAAGCCGAGGCCAACCTGGCGCGCATCGAAGCGGAGCAGGAAGGGACGATCGCGCATCCGGCGGATGTCTGACGGAGGCCCGACGATGAAGATGCAGCGATTCTGGCGTGCGCTCGCGCTCGCAGGCCTGCTTGCCGCGTGCGCGGCCGCGCACGCGGAAGATGCGCCGTCCCCGACGCCTCGCGTCGAGCCGTTCGCCCCGGCCCAACTGACCGGCACGCTCGCGAAGGTGCGCAGCAGCGGCACGATCGCGCTCGGCTATCGCGACGCGTCGATCCCGTTCTCGTACCTGAATGCGCGCAAACAGCCGATCGGTTATTCGATCGAGCTCTGCAAGGCGCTCGTGTCGTCGATCGAGGATGCGGTCAACAGGAGCCTGACGATCCGCTGGGTGCCGGTCACTTCCGACAACCGCATCGACGCGGTGGTCAACGGCACGGTCGATCTGGAATGCGGCTCCACGACGAGCAACCTGGAGCGCCAGAAGCGTGTGGCGTTCTCGCCGATCATCTTCGTGGCCGGCACGAAGGTGATGGTGAAGCGAGGCTCGCCGATCCGCTCGTTCCGTGATCTCGCGGGCAAGAAGGTCGCGGTGACGGCCGGCACGACCAACGAGAAGGCGCTCCGCGACCTGGACGCGCGGTTCAGGCTCGGGATCCAGCTGCAGGTGGTGCCGGACCATGCGCAGGGCTTCGCGCTCGTCGCGAATGGTCAGGCCGATGCGTTCGCGACGGACGACGTGCTGCTGTACGGCCTGATTGCCGAGAATGCGGGCAAGGGTGGCCAGTACGACGTGGTTGGCGATTTCCTGTCATACGACCCGTACGGAATCATGTTCCGCAAGGACGATCCGCAGCTCGCGCAGGTCGTGAAGAGCACGTTCGAGGAACTGGCCGTCGACGGCGAGATCACGCGTCAGTACAAGCGCTGGTTCCTGCGTCCGCTTCCGTCGGGCATGAGCCTCAACCTGCCGATGAGCCCGCAACTGGAGACCATCATCGAGACGATCGGCGTCAAGGGCGAATGAGATTGCGCGGCTGACCGCACGGACGAATGCAAAAGCGGCCCCGGTGCCTGACCAGACACCGGGGCCGCTCACATGACGCACCGCGTTCAACCGACCCGCGCTTCTCCCTGCCGCGCCGCCTCACCGTCTTCCGTCGCCGTTCGCGCCAGCACGGGCTTGAGCGCCTGCCCGGTATGGCTCGCCTTCACCTGCGCGAGCCCTTCGGGCGGCGCCGCCGCGACGATCGTGCCGCCGCCCACGCCGCCTTCCGGGCCGAGATCGATGATCCAGTCGGCTTCCGCGATCACGTCGAGGTCGTGCTCGATCACGACGACGCTATGCCCGCCGTCGACCAGCCGGTGCAGCACGCGGATCAGTTTCGCGACGTCGGCCATATGCAGACCGACTGTCGGCTCGTCGAGCACATACAGCGTATGCGGCGCCTTCTGGCCGCGCCGCGTGATGTCGTCGCGCACCTTCGTGAGCTCGGTCACGAGCTTGATCCGCTGCGCCTCGCCGCCGGACAGCGTCGGCGACGGCTGGCCGAGCGTCAGATAGCCGAGGCCGACGTCCTTCATCAGCTGCAGCGGATGCGCGATGTTCGAAATCGGCGCGAAGAACTCCACCGCTTCGTCGATTTCCATCGTCAGCACGTCGCCGATATTCCGGCCGCGCCACGTGACCGCGAGCGTTTCCGGATTGAAGCGCTGCCCGTGGCACACGTCGCACGGCACCTTCACGTCGGGCAGGAAGCTCATTCCGATCGTGCGCACGCCTTGCCCTTCACAGGCCGGGCACCGCCCGTCGCCGGTGTTGAACGAGAAACGCGACGCCGTGTAGCCGCGCGCACGCGCTTCCAGCGTATCGGCGAACAGCTTGCGGATCGTGTCCCACACGCCGATGTAGGTGGCCGGGCACGAGCGCGGTGTCTTGCCGATCGGCGTCTGGTCGACTTCGAGCACGCGGTCGATCTGCTCCCAGCCGCTCAGCGACTCGCAGCCCTGCCACGCATGCGTGACGTTCAGCGACGGCCGCGGCGCGCTGCGCGCGAGCACGCTCGAGCGGCGGTTGGTGGCCGGCGCATCCTGCTGCGCGGCCTTGCGCGCGCGCCGCGTGGCCGGCGACGACAGCACCGAGCGGCCGACCGCGTCGAGCAGGTTCGTCATCAGCACGTCGCGCGCGAGCGTCGACTTGCCCGAACCGCTGACGCCCGTCACCGCGACGAGCCGCGCGAGCGGAATGCCGACCGTGACGTCGCGCAAGTTGTGCAGCGTCGCGCCATGTACGGTCAGCCAGCCCTCCGGCACCGCCGGTGCGCCCTTCTTGCCCGCGAGGCTCACCGCACGGCGCGGTTGCAGCGGGTGCGTCATCGGGTGCGCGAGCAGGCGCCCCGTCACCGAATCCGGCTGTGCGGCCAGATCGGCGACCGCCCCTTCGGCGACCAGCGTGCCGCCGCGCTTGCCGGCGCCCGGGCCCACGTCGATGATGTGATCGGCGCGGCGAATCGTGTCCTCGTCGTGCTCGACGACGACGAGCGTGTTGCCCTTGTCCCCGAGCTTGCGCAGCGCGTCGAGCAGGATCTGGTTGTCGCGCGGATGCAGGCCGATCGTCGGCTCGTCGAGCACGTAGCACACGCCCTGCAGGTTGCTGCCGAGCTGCGCCGCGAGCCGGATGCGCTGCGCTTCGCCGCCCGACAGGCTCGGCGCCGCACGATCGAGGCTCAGGTAGCCGAGCCCGACTTCCTCGAGAAACGCGAGGCGGCTGCCGATCTCGCTGACGATGTCGCGCGCGATCTGCGCGTCGCGACCGGTCAGTTCCAGCGCGTCGATCCAGCGGCGCGTATCGGACACCGTCCACTGCGCAACCTCGACGATCGGATGCGCGTCGAACGTGACCGCGCGCGCGGACGGATTCAGGCGCGTGCCGCCGCAATCCGGACACGGCTCGTTGCCGACGCCTTCCGGTTCCTGCTCGTCTGACGGCAACGTCTGCTCGCGGCCGCGATCGTCCCCGGCGAGCACGGTATCGTCGTATGCTGCGCGCTGCTCGCGCGTGAGCGTGACCCCGGTGCCGACGCAGGTCGTGCACCAGCCGTGCTTGCTGTTGTACGAGAACATCCGCGGATCGAGTTCCGGGTAGCTCGTGCCGCACACCGGGCACGCGCGCTTGACCGACAGCACCTTGATCTCGCCGACGCGCGCGGTCGAATGATCGTTCTGCATCGCGTGGTGCAGCCCGTCGAGCGGCGCGAGCAGGTGCATCACGCCCTTGCCGAGCTCGAGCGTCTCGTCGAGCACGCGCCGCAACTCGGCCTCGTTGTCCGGCGACACGACGATGTCGGCCACCGGCAATTCGATCGTGTGCTCGCGGAAGCGGTCGAGCTTCGGCCACGGATCGACCGTCACGAACTCGCCGTCCACGCGCAGATGCGTGCTGCCGCGCGCCTTCGCCCACTTCGCGAGATCGGTATAGACGCCCTTGCGGTTGACGACGAGCGGCGCGAGCAACCCGACGTGCTCGCCGCGATGGTCGCGCAGCAGCTGCGCCGCGATCGATTCGACGGTTTGCGACGTGACGGGCGTGCCGTCGTGGATGCAATGCTGCAGGCCAAGCTTCACGTACAGCAACCGCAGGAAGTGCCAGACTTCGGACGTGGTCGCGACCGTGCTCTTGCGCCCGCCTCGCGACAGCCGCTGCTCGATCGCCACCGTCGGCGGAATGCCGTACACCGCATCGACTTCAGGCCGCCCGGCCGGCTGCACGATCGAGCGTGCATACGCGTTCAGCGATTCGAGGTAGCGGCGCTGGCCTTCATGGAACAGGATGTCGAACGCGAGCGTCGACTTGCCGGACCCCGACACGCCGGTGATTACATTGAACTTGCCATGCGGGATGTCGACGTCGAGCGCCTTCAGGTTGTGCTCGCGCGCGTTGACGATCCGCACGACGTCCTCGCCCTCGATCGCGCGCCGCTCACGGGCGGCGTTCAGCACGGCCTGCAGCGGCACGCCTTCGTCGGCGAGCGCGGTTTCGCCGTCCATCGCGCGGTCGTACTGCAGCAGCGCGACGCCGGTGTGCGATTGCGCGCACGCCTTCACGTCGTCGGGCGTGCCCGCGCACAGCACGAGGCCGCCGCCGTCGCCGCCCTCCGGGCCGAGATCGATCAGCCAGTCGGCCGCGCGGATCACGTCGAGGTTGTGCTCGATCACGATCAGCGAATGTCCGGCCGCGAGCAGCTTGCCGAACGCCTGCATCAGCTTCGCGATGTCGTCGAAGTGCAGCCCGGTGGTCGGCTCGTCAAACATGAACAGCTTCGCGCGCGCGATGCGCGCCTCCTCGCTCGCGACCCGGCGCCCGCCCGCAGCCGCCGCCGATTCGGCGAGGAAGCCGGCCAGCTTCAGCCGCTGCGCTTCGCCGCCCGACAGCGTCGGCACCGGCTGGCCGAGCTTCACGTATTCGAGGCCAACGTCGACGATCGGCTGCAGCACGCGCAGCACCTCGGCATCGGCCGCGAAGAACGCGGCCGCTTCGCTGACGGTCAGGTCGAGCACGTCGGCGATGTTCAGCGCGCGGCCGTCGCGCTCGATGCGCACTTCGAGAATCTCCGCGCGGTAGCGGCTGCCGTCGCAATCCGGGCAGCGCAGATAGACGTCGCTCAGGAACTGCATCTCGATGTGCTCGAAGCCCGATCCGCCGCAGGTCGGGCAACGACCGTCGCCCGAGTTGAAGCTGAACGTGCCGGCGCCGTAGCCGCGTTGCAGCGCGAGCGGCGCCTTCGCGAACAGCTTGCGGATCTCGTCGAACGCGCCGACGTAGCTGGCCGGGTTCGAGCGCGTGGTCTTGCCGATCGGCGATTGATCGACGAACACGACGTCGCCGACCTGGTCGGCGCCCGTGAGATTGCGGAACGCGCCGGGCGACTCGGTCGCCTTGCCGTGATGGCGCGCCATCGCGGAATAAAGCACGTCCTGCAGCAGCGTCGACTTGCCGGACCCCGACACGCCCGTCACGCATACGAGCCGCTGCAGCGGAATCTCGACCGTCACGTCGCGCAGGTTGTGCTCGGTCGCGCCTTCGAGCACGATGCGCGGCGTGTTCGCGTCCACCGGGCGGCGCGCCCAGTTCGACGCATGCGCGACGTGCTTGCGGCCGCCAAGATACTCGCCCGTCAGCGTGTGCGCGGAACGGATGTCGCCCGGCGTGCCGTCGTAGACGATCGTGCCGCCGCGCTCGCCGGGGCCCGGACCCATGTCGATCAGCCGGTCTGCCGCGAGCATCACCGACGGATCGTGTTCGACCACGACCAGCGTATTGCCCGCGTCGCGCAGCCGCTGCATCGCCTCGACGATCCGCGTGAGATCTCGTGGATGCAGCCCGATGCTCGGTTCGTCGAGCACGAACAGGGTTTTCGTGAGCGACGTGCCGAGTGCCGTCGTCAGGTTGATCCGCTGCACCTCGCCGCCCGACAGCGTGCGGCTTTGCCGGTCGAGCGTCAGGTAGCCGAGCCCCACGTCGCACAGGTATTTGAGGCGCGTGCGCACCTCGGCGAGCAGCAGCTTCAATGCATCGTCGAGCAGCGCGCTCGGCAGCGTGATCTCGTCGAAGAAACGGCGAATGCGCTCGATCGGCAGCAGCATCAGGTCATGCACCGTCAGGCCCGGCAGCGCCTCGAGCTGCGCGCGCGTCCAGTCGACGCCGCGCGGCATGAAGCGATTCGCGGGCGCCAGCACCGTATCGGCGTTCGCCTTCGAGCCGAGCCGCCACTGCAGCGATTCCGTCTTCAGGCGCGCGCCGCCGCAAACCTCGCACGGCGTGTAGCTGCGGTACTTCGACAGCAGCACGCGGATATGCATCTTGTACGCTTTCGATTCGAGATAGCCGAAGAAGCGTTTCACGCCGTACCACTGGCTCTGCCACTTGCCGTTCCAGTCCGGCGAGCCGTTGATCACCCAGTCGCGCTCGGCGTCGGTCAGGTCGGACCACGGCGTATCGCGGCGGATGTCCGCCTTCGCCGCGTAGCGCATCAGGTCGTCTTGGCACTCCTTCCAGGCGGGCGTCTGCATCGGCTTGATCGCGCCGCCGCGCAGCGTCTTGCGCGCGTCGGGGATCACGAGGCCGAGATCGACGCCGATCACGCGGCCGAAGCCGCGGCAGGTCTCGCATGCGCCGTAGGCCGAGTTGAACGAGAACAGCGCCGCCTGCGGCTCCGCGTAGCGCAGGTCGCTGTCGGGGTCGTGCAGCCCGGTGGAGAACCGCCACACCTGCGGCTCGGCGAGCGCGTTTTCCGCTTCCGGCGCGAGCACGTACACGTTCACGCGGCCGCCGCCGCGCTTCAGCGACGCCTCGATCGCCTCGACCACGCGCACCTTGTCGGCCTGCTGCACGCGGAAGCGGTCGGCCACCACGTCGAGCACCTTGCGCGGGCCCGTGGGCGACGCGACTTCACGCTGCGCCTGCACGCGCGTGTAGCCGCTCGCGGACAGCCACTGCGCGACTTCATCTTCGGACGCGCTTTCCGGCAGCTCGACCGGGAACGTGACGACGACACGCGGGTCGTCGGCGCGCGTGCGCTCGACGAGTTCCGCGTAGATCGTCTCGGGTGTGTCATGCCGCACCTGCCGCGCGGTCTGGCGGTCGAACAGTTCGGCCGCGCGCGCGTACAGCAGCTTCAGGTGATCGTTGAGCTCGGTCATCGTGCCGACGGTCGAGCGCGAACTGCGGACCGGGTTGGTCTGGTCGATCGCGATCGCGGGCGGCACGCCGTCGACGCGCTCGACCTGCGGGCGGTCCATCCGGTCGAGGAATTGCCGCGCATAGGCGCTGAAGGTTTCGACGTAGCGCCGCTGGCCTTCCGCGTACAGCGTGTCGAACACCAGGCTCGACTTGCCGGAGCCCGACGGGCCGGTGACGACCGTCATTTCGCCGGTGCGCAGGTCGAGATCGAGGTTCTTGAGGTTGTGCTGACGCGCTCCGCGAATGCGGATCAGATTGCTGGATGACAATTTGCCTGCCCGTCTGGATGAGTTAGCCGGAATTCACGGTGCCGGAACGCTGCGGCGGATGCCCGCAGTCGCGGCGCACGTGCCGCACGGGTCATGCCCGCGCCGCTCGAGTTCGACGGATACTATACTGTATATTCATACAGTTTTCCACGGGCAGGCCGAGCGGCGTGCGCCGTCGACGTCTGCTCCCGGGGCAAACCGCGGCTCACCGCCGCCCGCCATCGCCTCGATCCATTTGGCTTCCAGGGTGGCCTTGGAGGTCGCGGGCAAGCCGGCCCGCTCGTCGCCAGGGTCCTGGCGAAGCACGGGCCGACGGACGCCTCCAATTTATGGGCATCGCGCAATGTCGCGGTCAACCCTCCTCACGTTCGATCAGGAAGCGCTCGCGGCGCTTCCCCTTGATCCATGCCGGCTCGCGTCCCCGGCCGGACCACGTCGCCCCGGTGTTCGGATCGCGGTACTTCGGCGCGATGGCAGCCGTTTTTCGCGCCACCCTTGCGGCACTGCCCTGACGGCCGAATATCTGTCTCGGGGTCAACCCATATTCGGCGACACGGGTACGGACCTCCTGCAGCACGGTCTCGAGTTCAGCCTGTCGCGCTTCCTCGGCACGTTTCATCAGTTCATCGGCTTGCGCCTTCAATTCGCGATAGCCTGACATCCCTTTCCTCCAAATTGCTCCGGCGCCATGAAAAACCGAACGGGACGCCAGCCCCGAACGGTTCGTTGTGTTGTCAACGAGTGGTGTCACGCTCCTGCGCTCGACGCGGCACGAGGCGTGTCTTCCTACGTATCGGATGCGTCGGCGATACGCGCGCGCGCGTCGTTCAGAACGGCAGCTCGACGTCCGGCTTCGCGGCCGTCAGCACGCGGCGGAAATCCGCCTGGATGCGCTCGAGTCCTT